>CAZYPJ010000118.1:0-11376 GCA_964649365.1 uncultured Anaerolineales bacterium
AATAGCAGGCGGGTGCTCGGCTATAAGCCGCGCTCATGGGTGGCTGAAATGTCACCGCCCTCCTTCAACGACAAAGCCCTGTCAGAGTTCCTCTGGCAGGGCTTTTCTGTCGGGAAAGACCTTTAGCCCATAGCCCCACAGCCTGCCAAAGCGGCGATACAAGTATGGTTTGATGCGCTGGTAGAAAGGGTATCCTGGCTTGTCATAGCGAAAGCGATGGTAGATATTGTAAGCTACGAGGTCGGGCAAGGTGATCAATTGAGAGTATTGCGAATCGCTGAAAAACGGCACCTCTTTGATCGCAGTGATGCTCTTTTTGGCAAAGGTGCCGCTTTCCTGATACCACACCAGATTACTTCGTGTTACTTTGTACTGTCCCACATATTCGTCAAGGATCACAAACCCAAACTCACGCTCAGCAGGCGGGCTGCGCTTGTGCTGTTGTTCCAAGAAACAATCTATGCGCTCGTTCAGCATCTTGAAGGCCAATTGATAGGGCGGTTCGGGCCGATGACCTGCCACAGAATATTTTGCCTTGTGCTCTGATTTGTGGATCGTTGCTGTGAACAACGGCAAACGATACGTATCATAGATCGCGTATATGCTTTCCACCAAGGCGGCTATCTGCTCACGCGATAGCTCGGAAAAGGGCCAGCGTGGATGTGGCCCGCCGTAGGAGCGCAAGTTCGTAGATTTGATTTCGACCTTGATTGGTTTGATCGTAGGGAAATAGGTCTGTTTCAACGAGGTGAGTTGGTCATCAATTGCCACCCATTGATCGGCTCGCACGCCGACTGCGGCCATCACAAACCAGGGATCGGCCTCCAGAGCTTTGTCTTCCAACGACGGGCGCCCACACTCATCAAAGTAGAAGAGGTACATTTCATCTCCTTGGTGTATCGGATAGTTCAGGGCGTGGCGCCCAGTTCGCGCAGGCGCGCCTCGATTTCAGCGCGCTGGATCGGGTCACTCGTCAGGATCAAAGCTTGGCGGTAGTCGGCGATTGCGAGGTCGAGATTTCCCTTGAGAGTGTGAGCGGTACCGCGGTTGTCGTAAGCTCTAGCATAGTCGGGCTGGATGGCGATTGCCTGAGTATAGTCAGTAAGGGCGTGATCGAGATCGCCTTTGGCTGTGTAGGCAACGGCGCGACTGTTGTAGGCTTCGGAATAGTCGGGTTGTAGAATGATAGCCTGGTCCAAGTCCGCAATGGCGCGATCATATTCGCCTCTCTGAATGTAGGCGAGGCCGCGATTGTAGTAAATCAGAGCGTTATTCGGCTGAAGGGCGATGGCTTGAGTATAGTCGGCCATGGCGTGATCGATCTCACCCTTCTGGCGGAAGGCGTTCCCGCGGTTGTTGTATGTCAAAGCGTCCCCAGGTTGGAGGGCGATTGCCTGGTTATAGTCGGTGATAGCATGATCGGCGTCCCTTTGGCTAAGATAAACGCTGCCACGGCCGCTATAGGCTGTAGCGAGATCGGGCTGGAGGGTAATAGCGCGGTTGCAGTCTTCGATGGCATGGTCAAATTCGCCTTTAGCGTTGTAGGCAAAACAGCGGTTGACGTAGAATTGGGCACAATCAGGTTGGATAGCGACAGCCTGGTCATAGTCAGCGATGGCATGGTTGAAATCATCTTTGAAAAGATACGCATTGCCACGATTGCTGTAGGCCATGGCAAGGTTCGGCTGAAGCGCGATTGCTCGGTCGCAGTCCTCAATGGCACGATCTAACTTCCCTTTGGCACCATCGATTTCGCCTCGTGTGTTATAAGCCTTATCGTGTTTGGGGTGAAGGGTAACAGCGTGATTATTGTTGGGTATGGCATGGTCGAGGTCAGCTAAATGGATTTGATAGAGCCAGCCCAGTAAAAAATGGGCCGCAGCCGCTTCTGGGTATATGATGTTGTCAGGAAGTGCCTTGATGCCCTGCTCTATCACTCGCGCAGCGAGATCGTATTCCTTTCGAGTCTCACATGCCTGACCTGCTGCGAAGAGCACGCAAAAAGCCATCTGCCCCGGCACATCGCGCGTAATGAACTGCACAAAAGCATCTGGATTGGCGAGCAGATTATTCGCAGTATCGCTGATCCTGACCTCTGAGGCGTCAGTCTCTGGCGCACGTAGGTTTAGAAAACTCACCGTGGTACGCACGGCGGTGACGCCGCCCCAGATGACTAGACTGGCGTTGTAGCGGCGACCCAAGCGTTCAGCAGCGGCGCGATCGTCAGGATCGAGTCGGGTGGGATGCACGGCCACGGTCAGCCGTTCCAACCCACAATCTTTCGCTTCGATGCGGATGCTGCGAGCGATTTCGTCGTGGGGGGCGGCATCGGCCACGCCCTCGGTGCGCTCAAAGGTCGCGATCAGGATGAGCGTTTCTCCCGCTCGCTCGTGCGGGAAGGTGAGATCTTTCCACCAGGCGACGAGCTGGGTGCGCGCTCCGCCCACATCAGCAAACGCACTGACAACGGCAAGAAGAATCGCGAACAGCGCGCTGAGAGTCTTTGCGGATTTGTTGACCCGGGTTCGTGTGGGCTGATGCGTGCGCTGATAGGCTTTCACCGCACCTTCGGGGATGCGCCATGGGCTACCGGGCCGATCCTGCACAGCGCCAGGTAGGCTGCCAGCAGCACACAATCCGCGTACCGTCTCTTCTGAGAGGTGCAGGTGAATCGCAACTTGTGTAGTGGTCAACCATTTGACCCCACGAGTAAGAGAGGTGGGCATTTTGCCAGCCTATCTTTCTGTAATCAGACATTCATCCCGGTAGAAAACACATTGCTATGTTCTATTTTATCCTATCGCCATAAGAGGCCAAGTCTCTTACAGGAATCAGGGCCGAAAAAACGCGGACGCTCCAATCCGCGAGCATCCGCGTTTCTCCGTGTCCCCAATCTCTGCGCTTTGGTGAGGCCCCCTCTAGCTCAGCCGCACCGTCACGATCTCTTTCGCGCCCAAATCCACCACCATCGCGCCCTCGAACAGCGCGGGCGATTCCAGCGGGGCGCTTTCCAGGTTGACGCGCTCAGCATGGGTGTAGCCGCCGCCTACCGCCAACACGGCTTGGATGGGCGCGGGCGCGGGGTTGAACAGGCGCACTTCCAGGCCGCCATCCACCAGGCGGGCGCTGGAAAGCACGGCGCCGCCCTCGACGTTGAGGAAGCTATCCTCGGCGGGCAGGTTGCGCTGCGCGCCGCGCACGGCCACGTCCTCGGCGCGGACGTAGGCCGGGCGGAAACCTGCGGCCAGTTGCTGCCCCAGACGGCACAGGCGAGCGCGGTCGGGCGCGCCATCCAACGGCGCAACCCAATAGCGGAAAGTGAGCGGGCCGAGCAACTGGCCCAGCGGCTCGCCATCGGTGAGCACGGTGCGGCGCGTGGCGCGGAACAGCGTCAGCGCGATGGGCCGCTCGGGCAGATCGCGCACGGCGCTTTCCAAGAGGCCGCTGGCGATCACCGCCGCGCCCTTATCCCCCTCATATACCGCCGTCCAGCTCTGCTGCGAGCGCGTCTCGACCTCTAGCTCGCGATAGAGGTGGTTATCGGCGCGCAAGGGGATAGCGCGCTCCACCACGTCAAAGGGCGAATCGCAGAGGTAGGTCTGCGCGCCCGACGCGCCGGAGGGGAACAGCACGCGCAGACGATGGTCGCCCGCTGTGTTGTGGACGGTGGTCTGCACCTCGATGCGATCTACCCCCGGGCGCAACGAAATCAGGCTGTCAATCACTAGGTCGGTGAACTGATCGTCGCGCGTCATATCGTGAAAGCGAAACTCGCGCGGCGCGCCCATGTGGATGCGCACGCGGAAGGTCGTCAGCATCGGCCCATCGGTCACGAGGGCCACGTCGGCGCGGCAGGCGGTGGAGACGAACGCCTGGTCGTTGACGGCCTGGCCGTGATACCAGCCGTCGCCGATGTCGGCCATGTCCTCGAACGTGAGCCAGCGGCTATAGACGTGGCCGGTGCGCTTGTCGGCTACTGTGAGCGACCCGTTGGCTTCGATGGTCACGGCCAGCAACTCGTTTTCCATGCTGCGCTCGCTGGTGGCCAGGCCCGGAACCGCCGGGTGCCGCGTGGGGTAGCCGGTTTCGCCTTTTTTGACGGTGAGCGTGGTATAGCCCAACGCTGGCAGAGCTACTTTGAGCGAGACGGTGACGTCATCAGTGCGGTAACCGGTGGGGAAGCGGGTGTAGAGGATCTGCTTCTTTTGGCGATTCATCGCCTGGGCCACGCGCTGGTAGGCTACTTCTTTGCCGCTCGCGTCATAAATGCGAAAAGCGGGTTTCGGCTCGAACCCGAACCACTCGTTGAACTTGGGCCAATCTTGTGGGATGGGCAAGGTCAGCTCGATGGTCTCGCTCACCGCTTGCGGCAGGGGATTGAACACCGTGGCGCGCAACGTGTCGGCGTCCAGATTGCCGGCGATGTTGGCGGCCAGATCCATCCCTGCCTCGAACGTCAGCCGCTCGCCGATCTGTTGGCACTGGCTAAAGCGATACTTCATATCCTCGTGCACCTGGTCAATGGAGCAGCCGCAGATCGAATCGTGCGGGTGGTTCTTAAGCAGCCATTGCCAGGCGACGTTGAGATAGCCCTGGGGATATTCGCGGCCCAGCGCAGCGTGGGCGTAGGCGCTGAGCGGCTCGGCCCACTGGCATAGGATCGTCTGGCAGGCGGCGTTGAGCTGCTTGATCCATACCCGGCTCGATAGCACCCCGGGGATCAGCCATTGCTGATCGGTGGGGACGGGGTCGCGGCCCGGCTCGCGCAGCTCGCCCTCGGCCACCATGCTGATGCGCCCAGCTTGGTGCAGCAGGTCGTCGAGGTAGGCGTCGAGCGAGGTATGGACGATGTCGTAGCCCTTTTGGCCGCGCCGGCTCATCTCCATCAGCACATTGTAGGCGGGGGCGTCCCACTCCTGGTGGTCGCCGCCGTCGAACAGCAAGATCGGCTCGACCTCGGTGGCCTGGGCTTCTCTATCCAAGAACTGCTCGGCGCGTTCGGCGGTCTCTTCAGGGTCGAAGGGGGCTTTGGAATCGAACGCCTGGCGCACATAAGCGCAATAACTGCAATAGCCCACGTGGCCAAAGCGATAGGTGGGCAACTCGGTGCCGTCGGCGCCGCGCCAGATAAAGTGGCGCTGCTCGATCTGGTTCGACCCGCGCCAGACGAACGCGCCGCGCACGCCCAAGCCCGCGAAAATCTGGGGCATCTGGCTATTGTGGCCGAAAATATCGCACACAAAGCCGGCGTTGGAGGGCTGCGCGCCGAACTCACGGGCCACCTGGCGGCCCCAGCGCAGGTTGCGGACGATGCTCTCGCCCGAGACGATGAACTCGTCGGGCAGCACGTACCACGGGCCGATGACCAGCCGCCCCTCGCGGGCCAACTGCTCCAGTTGGGCGCGGCGTTCGGGGCGCACCTCCAGGTAATCCTCCAGGATGATGGCCTGGCCGTCGGTGGTGAAAGGGCCTTTCAACTCGCCCGATTCCATCCCCGCCAGAATGTTATCCCACAGGCGAACGAGGCGGAAGCGGTAATCTTGGAAGGGCTGATACCATTCGCGATCCCAATGGGTGCTGAGGACATAGTGCGCGCGTCGGTTGGGCATAGGAACTACTCCTTGTGATTAGGATTGAACCAGAGAGAACGGAGAGGCGAACCACCAAGACACCAAGTCACAAAGGGTTTTGGACGCGGATGAACGCTGATGGGCGCGGATCTTGAACAGAAGGAATCCGCGTCATTCCGTGTTCATCCGTGTCCAAAATCTCTGCGTCCCCGTGTCTCCGTGGTGAGAGTTGGTAACAAACAAGGGCTGCCCCAGGCGGGCAGCCCCTATCATAGCACAGGAGGCGGGCGGGCGGCAAGGCCGCTGCGCCGCTATTCGAAGACCAGCGGCAAGTCGCCGATGCTGGGGATCGTCGGCTGGGGTTCGGGCGTGTTGGTCGGCGGCGCCTCGGGCGTCGGCGTCACGGTGATTTCCGGCGTGGGCGTGGCCGTCGGCTCGTAGGTGGGCGTCGGCTCGGGGAGCGAGCCGCAGGCGGTGGTATCCACCACGCTCACGGCGTCATAGGTCACTGGGTCGAGCGCCTCGGCGGCGACCTCCCAGGTGGTGGTGAGGATTACGCCGTGCGTCAGCGCCGAGGAAGTGTGGATGGTCAGCTCGGCCAAGGCGATCTCTTCCGGCCCCAACGTATCCGCCGTAAAGACGATGGTGTTGCCGTCGTAGGTGTAATCCATGCCGCTGGCCTGGCTGGGGAAGAACCACGTGCCCGCAGGCAAAGTGACGGTCGCAGTGATATTGTGCAAGATTCTGAACTCGGATGTATTGGTGATGACCAGGGTCGAGTACAGGTTGTAGCCCGGGCAGGGGTTCACCGGAAAGTATTGCAGGCGCGAGCTGAACTCGGGCGGGGCCTGCACCTCGTAGGCGCCGATGTCGCTGGCCTCCAGGCCAGGACGCGCCATGCCGCGCTGGTCGGTAGCGGGGGCTTGGGCGTCGTCGCCGGCGTCGAGGGCCGGACTATGCTTGAGCAAGGGGACAGTCTCGGTCTCGCCGCCGTAATCGCCCAATTCGCCCACCATCGCCATGATCGGGCTGGCGGAGGAGCCGATGATGTCGCCGTTGACGCCATGGGTAAAGCCAGTGGCGCCGGTAGCGTCGCTCACCAGGTTGTGGCCGCCGGAAGTGAACGCGCCGGCCATACCGGGGGTGTCGGATTCGGCAAAGTTGCGGGCGACCAGCGTGTTGGTCACGACCACCGTCACGGGCGTTTGCGGGGCGATGATGGCGGCGTGCATATTGGAACTGCTAGAAGCCGTTTCAGAGACCCAAGCAGTGTTCGAGATCACCGAGCAATTCAGCAACGAGAGCTGGCCATACCAGCCGACGGTGATGGCGCCGCTATTGTCTTGAATGGCTTTCGACTGATTGCCGTACCAGGTGCTGTTGATGAACCGGACGGGGGTGTTGACGCCGCTCACTACCAGGCCGCCGGCCAAACCGGAGGCCATCAGCGAGGTGGTTTCGGCGCTGTTGTAGGCAAAGGTCACGCGCTCGCCTATCACCTCCATTTCGTTGCCGCCGACGGACATGCCGCCGCAGTATGTGGAGGTATTGTGAGCAAACGTGACGTCGGTCAGGCGCAAGTCGCCCTGAAAGGCCGACAAGCCGCCGGCGTTGGAGCCTTGGTTATTGCGGAACTGGGTGCGTACAGCAGTTAGGGAGCCACCGCCGCTGTGTAAGTAGCCGCCTGCGCCCGAGCTGGAGGCGTTATCGGCCACGACGCAATCGCGCAGGGTGAGGTCGCCCGCGTTCTGGATGCCGGCGGCCTGGCTGCTGCCGGTCGCATAGCCGTCGCGGATGGTCAGGCCCTCGATGGTGACGCTGACCGCCGCGCTGATGTTGATGACGCGGCTGGCGTCGTTGCCGCTGATGGCCAACTGCTCGGCGCCGGGGCCGAGGATGGCGACATCTTGAGTGATGGCCAATTCGCCCGAGGTGAGCGTGATGGTGGCGGGCAGCGTCAGACCAAAGCTGATCACGCCGCCCGAGCAGACGTCGACGAGGGCCTGGCGCAGGCTGCCAGGGCCGCTATCGGCGGTGGAGGTGACGGCGACCGCCCCCGGGCACGAGTCGAGCAGCCCCGCCGCGGCCGGCCCGCCCTCGCCGCTGGCGATGAGAGTCTGCCCCAGGTCGAGGCGCATCGCTGGCCCCGCCAGGGCCGCGCCCGCCGCCCATGCGATGACGATCATCGCCGCCGCAATCCAACCGAATACTCGCGTTAAACGGGTTGTGTGCATAGGTCTCCTCCCCAAGCGAATACGAAAGCAACGAGAGCTTGCAGAGCGACGACTAAAGAGACGCAAATGAATATGCCAAAGACGCGCCGCCCTTGCGCCAAGTACACCTTGCCACGATAGCTTTATTATAACGGCGTTGTCTCGCCAGCGCAATGCGTTGTGAGGCGAAAACACATGACAGTTTATTCATATCGCCAGGCTGCAAGATGAACGCGCCTTTACGCAATGAGGGTGCAGAACGAACAGGGGCTGCCAGCAATGGCAGCCCCTGTTATCCCATACGATGTTGCAGGCGGCGTGGCCGCTGCGTCGCTACTTTAGGACCATCGGCAAAAAGCTGTAGGTCAGGATCGTCGGCCCGGGTTCGGGCGTGTAGGTCGGCGTAGCCACCACCGTCGCGGTGAGCGTCAACGTCACGCCCGGCGTGGGCGTGTGCGTGGCCGTCGGCTCGTAGGTGGCCGTGGGGCCGGGGAGCGAGCCGCAAGCGGTGCTATCCACCGTGCTGGTCACCACGTCGGTGCGCTCCAATAGCGGGCCGCACTGGTGCTGGAAGGTGGTGGTGATGATTGTCCCATCCACCAGCGCCGAGGAGCTGTGCAGGGTCAACTCGGCCAGCGCCGTTTGCCCCGCTGGGAGGCTGTCGAGCCGCCAGACGACGTTGGCGCCGTCGTAGGTGTACTCCATGCCGCCGGCCTCGTCAAAGAACCACGTCCCGGCGGGCACGGGGGCCGTCACCACGATATTGGGCAAGGCCGAGGCGAGGTTGGTGTTGTTGATAAAGAGCGTGTAGTACAGGTTATAGCCTGGGCACAGCTCCTTTGGCCCGAATTGCACCGAGGAGCTGTATTGCGCTGAGGGCGTGCTCGTCGGCGTAGATGTGTTCGTTGGCGTGGGGGTGTGCACCTCGTTGGTGAGGGTGAATGTCACCGGGGCCGACGCGCCGATGGCGCTGGCGACGACGCTATACGTCCCAACCTGGCCGTTGGCTGTGGCCGCGCTCGCGACCTGCCCATTGACCGGGATGGTGATCGTGATGGGCGAGAGCGCCGCGCTCGCCCCGCTCAGCGGCGCCTGGAACCGCACCACGCCGCCCACCACTGGCTCAGTGTAGGCGCTGGAAACCGTCACGCTCAGGGGCAGCGCAAAGGCGGTGTTGAGCAGCGCGCTCTGGTTGTTGCCGCCCGCGATGCTTAGGGTAAAAGGCCGCATCTCGTAGGCGCCGATGTCGCTGGCTGCGCCTTGCGGGCGCGTGACCTCGCGCTGATCGTCGGCGGGGGCCTGGGCGTCGTCGCCTTTATGGATGGCCGGGCTGCCGGGCAGCAGCGGGACGGTCTCGGTCTCGCCGCCCCAATCGCCCAGCGAGTCGACGAGCGGATCCACCGGCGCGCTGCTATCGCCCACGATGTCGCCGTTGACGCTATGGGTGAACCCCGTGGCGCCCGTGGCGTTGCCGATCAGGTTGTGGCCGCCGGACGTGAACGCGCCGGCGACGTCGGGGTACCCCGCCTCGGAGGTGTTCTGCGCCGCTAGGGTGTTGGTCAACGTGACCGTGCCGCTATAGACGTTGATCCCGCCGCCGCCCGTGTTGACAGAAGTGAAGCCTGCGAAAGTGAGCGCGCTTGCAGCGGTGTTGCTGACGATGGTGCAGTTCAGCAGCGTGAGCGCGCCGTCATTCACGTTCATCGCGCCGCCGCCGTCATCGTTGACGCCCAGCGCTTGGTTGCCGTACCAGGTGCTGTTGATAAAGTCGGCCCGCAGCGCGCCGTCCTCCAATTGCAAACCGCCGCCCGCCCCTCGGCCGCTCGCGCCGCCCATCAACCCACGCGGCAGATCGTCCGGCTCATGGGCCACGTTGTGGGCAAAGGTGACGCGCTGGCCCATCGCGGTGGATTCGGCGTCGAGCAACAGCCCGCCGCCGCGTATGTAGGCCTCGTTGCCGTCGAACGTCACGTCGGTCAGGCTGATCTCGGCCCCTGCCGCGATCAAGCCGCCGCCATAGTAGCTGGTGTTGCCCTGGAACAGGACGCCCTCTGCCGCCAGCGTCCCGCTGACGACCGCGACGCCGCCGCCCATAAGCGAGGCCAAATTGTCGGCCAGCGTGCAGTTCTGCAGGATCAGATTACCGGCGCTATAGACGCCGCCGCCCGCATCGCTCGATGAGCCGTTGCTGATGGTGAGATCCTGGATCGTAGCCGAAACATCCTCTTCGACGATGAACACGCGATTTTCATTGCCGCCGCTGACGGTTAACTGATCAGCGCCCGGGCCGAGGATGGTGAGCGTCTTGGTAATGGCCAGTTCGCCCGATGTCAGGGTGATGGTGGCCGGGGTGGTCACATCAAAGCGGATCGTCCCACCCGGGCAGATGTCGGCGATGGCCTGCCGCAGCGAACCGGGGCCGGCGTCGTTGGTGTTGGTGACGGTGATCTCGCGCGTACACGATACCTCGAACACCGCCGCCGAGCTGGTGAGCACGCCATTGGCCGTGATATAGGCGGTGTTGGTGATGGCGCCTTTGAGCGCGCTATCCTTGACGCGCCCGGTGAGAGTGATGACGCCGCCCGCATCCGGAGCCAGGTTGGCCACGGCCCAGGCGTAGGCTGGCGCGCCGCTCGTCTGCGTGATGACCGCGCCCGACGAGGCCACGCCCAGGGCCTCGATTTCGGCGGGCAGGGCGTCGGTGAGCGTCGCGCCCACGGCGACTGAGCCGCCGGCGTTAGAAAAGACCAGGGTGTAGGTGAGGGTCTCGCCCGGTATGACGCTGGCCGACGAGACGGTCTTGGCGATGTGCAATTCGGGCGACGAGCCGCCCAGCAGCACGCTGACATTGTCACTGAGCATGTTGGCCGTCACTGCGTCGAGCACGCCATCGCGGTTCACGTCGCCCAGCGCTGCCCTATACGTTCCGCTGCCTGCGGTGAAATCGGTTGGGCTGCCACCCCCCCCAGCGCCGTCGCCCAAACACACGCCGACGGCTGGTTGGACTGATCTCGTGATGACCAAGTCGAGTTTGCCGTCGCGATCCACATCGCCCAACGCCACTGAGGTGGGGGAGTTGCCTACGGCGACGTTCGTCGCGCCGCGAACCCCGCCGGCGCCATCGCGCAGCCGGACGCTGACGGCGCCGGCCACCCTGTTCGGTACCCCCAAGTCGAGGTCGCCGTCGCGATCCACATCGCCCAGCGCCACCCAGAACGGCTGCGAGCCTACGGCGATTTCCGTCGAGCCGCTGAACCCGCCGGCGCCATCGCCCAGGCGCACGCTGACCGTGTCGGTATCAGAGTTGGCGGTGACCAAGTCGAGGTCGCCGTCGCGATCCACATCGCCCAACGCCACCCCGCGCGGCACCGAGCCTATGGCGACATTGGTTGCGCCGCTAAAAGCGCCGGCGCCGTCGTTCAGGCGCACGCTAGCCGTGTTGCCCAGTTGATTGGCTGTGACCAGGTCGAGGTCGCCATCGCGATCCACATCGCCCAGCGCCACGCCGAACGGGCCCGAGCCGACCGCGTCGTGCGGTGCGCGGGTCAGCCAGGACGCCCTGCTCAATCAGCCGGGCATGCAGCCGCTGCGGC
>CAZYPJ010000119.1:0-3993 GCA_964649365.1 uncultured Anaerolineales bacterium
TTTCTTCGTGATAAACACGCAGCTCTCTTCTTATTACCTTATCCTTCGTCTTAATGTTTCCCTTAATGTCAATACGCTCAATGTAAGCTACCTGATTTTCCGTTATCTTATAAGTAACATCAACTTTTTGCGTTTCCGGATTCAGTATGCTGACCGGCTCAATTTGCGCAAAGATATAACCTTTATCGACATATACCGAACGCATCCGGGAAGTTTCTTCGAAGAGTGCGGTATCGCTGTAGACGTTACCGGGCTTAAGCATCATTACTTTCTTTATGTCGCCAAGCGGAACATCTTTGTAACCTTCAATCTGAATTGTGCCAAGATAATAGCGTTTGCCTTCGGTTATATTTAATGTAATGTATAAGCCTTTGTCGGTAGAATCTATTTCCGGATCAATTTTAACGTCGGTGAAGCCTTCCTGGCGATAAAAATCAGCGAAATCGGTGCCCCCGCCTAAATAACTGATGCGCAACGGCGTCTGTACGACGATCATCGTATCCTTCCCTCCGCCCAATCGGTCTGGGCGCGCTCGTACTTGGCATGGTCGCCAATATCGAGCAGGTACTCGTCCGTTGGATAACCAAACAAGGGGATCCCTTGCTCCAGCAAACGCGGAAAGAGGTCGTGGCCGAAATCGTAAAAGCACCCTGCGGGAATATACTCTAGCACTCCCGGCTCGACGATATAGACGCCGGCGTTGGCCAGATCGGTGAACACCTGATCCCTAGGCGGTTTTTCCACAAAGCGGCAAATACGCCCCACAGCATCTATATCCACCAGGCCGCATTCCCAGGGGTTGGGCACGCGATAGAGCACCACTGTTATCTGCGCCTGGCGTTCGCGATGGAACGCTGCTATCGCATCCAGGTCGAGCGCCGTGAGCACATCGCCATAGACCACGATGAACGTCTCATCAAAGAAGGACCCCAGCGCCTTGACGCCCCCTGCTGTGCCCAGAATATTGCTCTCGTGCGAGTAGGTCAGCCGCACGCCCCAAGCCGAGCCATCGCCGAAATACGAAGTGATCACTTCAGGCTTGTAGTGCAGGTTCACGCCGATCTCGGTGACGCCATAGCGGCGTAGCCAGGTTATCGTATGCTCTAGCAGAGGCTTGCCGCCGATGGGAACCATCGGTTTGGGCCGGGTGAGCGTCAAGGGCCGCAAGCGCGAGCCTTCGCCGGCGGCTAGGATCATTCCCTTCATCGCTCTGCCTCGATAACGCGCTGATAGACCTCATAGGTTCGTCGGGCTACTGTCTCGGGACGAAAACGCTTTTCAGCTTCGATTTTGGCGCGCTGGCCCATGAGCGCAGCCTCGTCGGGATGCTGCAACAGGCGCACCATCGCTTCAGCCAACGCTTGTGGATCGCCCGCCTCAGACGCGGGGGTGGGCAACGTCAAGCCGGTGGCGCCATCGTCCAACATCCACGGCACGCCGCCGGCGCGCGTAGCAATGCTGGGCGCGCCAGCCGCCATCGCCTGTTCAATGACCATCGGGGCCGTCTCCTGGAACGACGGCAACACAAAGGCGGCGCAAGTGGTGTATTCTTCCAACACCCGTTCTTGCGCCAGATGGCCCAGGAATGTCACCGCATCCCCCAAACCCTCTTCCCGCACAGCAGCCAGACACGCTTGATAGTATTCAGGCACAACAGTGGTAGAGCCTGCAATGCGCAAGTGCGCCTGGGGCTGCGAGCGACGCGCCCAAGCCAACGCGCGGATCAGCGGCAGCACCCCTTTGCGCGCCAACACCGGTCCGGCAAAGAGCAACCGACCCGCTATAGGTCGCCGCGCAATGTCAAAGAAGCGCTCATCACAAGCGTTCTCCACCAGATAAGAGCGCCCATGAAATAATCCGGCAAATACCTGCTCGACATAGGGGGTAATCAAGATCAAGTGCCGGGTGCGGCGAACGACCGAGCGCTCATAGAGCGCGTCGAGCAGGCCGCGCGCGCGGTCGCCCAGCGTGGTGAGCAAGCGCGCCTCGCGCGAGGCGATGCCATGCACAGTGACGACTGTAGGATAGGGGCTAGCCAATGCCGCACCAGCATAAAAACCCGAACCATGAGCGTGAACGATATCGGGGGCGATAGCACGCAACGCCTTGCTGATGGCGGACACTTCGGCGCGATGCCAAGTGATCCGTCCTAATCCTTGACGTGGTAAGTAGGTCACAGTACAACGATCACCTTTGACGATCATGATCTGTTCGAGATGTGGTTTGCATGTAATGATGAGCAATTCAACGCCCGGCATCTTGAGCAACTCGCGCTGAGCATAGACAATGGCTACTTCGACGCCACCCAATCGCTCGGTATCGAGAGGATACTGCCCCAGAATGGCGATCTTCATCGCGACCCGCCCTCCGGTTTTTTGCGTCCACAGACCATGATGCTGGGAATAATACGCGCCTTGAGCGCCACGGACCACTTGTGCACACACAATGCGCGCAAAAACGACTCGTAGGCCCAACCGAGCCGCAATCCCAAACCGCCGATCATCCACAAGCGGCCGGTGCGATGCAGCAGGCGTGGCTCCAACCAACGCGGCTCCAGGCCACATTTACACATCAAATCGCACAGCTCGCGCAGAGTATAGACGTGCAGATGAAACCCCGCCGAGACGCGCCCACTCCACAACCGCGAGGGAGTATAGAGCAGATAAGCGCCGCCAGGGGCCAAAAGGCGATATACCTCGCGCAAATGGGCTTGCATATCTTTGAGCGAGATGTGTTCCACCAGGTTCTCGCTCACGATGTAATCGAATGATCCGGCGGGCAGGTCGAGGTGGCGCGCATCGCCAAACTCGTAGGCCAGGCCCAATCCCGGCTCGCCGCCCCAACGCGCGCGCGCCCGCTCCAACGCCAACCGCGAGACATCCACCGATAATACCTTGTTGCCTTGTTTGGCTAGTAGATAGGCAGTGCGTCCATCGCCCGCGCCGATTTCGAGCACACGCGCCCCCGAGCCAATACAACGTAACGCCACCGCTCGAATACGATCCTCTGTGCCCGAACGGGGATTTACCTCATCATAGATCTCGCCATCGCCGCCTTGTCGCCGCAGAAACTCGCCGTGCAGTTCGTCGTAAGCTCGCTGAAAGTCTTCCGCCGAGGCGCCATGCAGCAACACCTCGCGCCAACGCGCCTCGATATCGTATTCCGAAGCGGTCTTGTCGCGATGATCGCGCGGCGTGAGCGCCTGATCGGATTGGGAGGCCATGTCAGATCCTCTCATACGCTAGACTCGCTGTGCGGGTAGGCGGAATAATACCTCGCATAGCGGCGTTCTGCCGTCGGCGTTCGCCGGCTGTCATACCGAAGAACGAGCCGATGATATAGAACATAATCATGGTGTTATAGTAACCCGAGAGAATGTCCATCACCAAGGCAGGCACCAAGATCGCAGCCATCGAGGCCAAAAAGACCCCCGCCAGTTCGTTTTCGGGCGGCTGATCGTCTTCCGGGCTGCGGCAGCCCAGCGATGCAAGCGCCGAGATCAGGATAGACGCGATGAGTAGTACAAAAGGCACAAACGCCACCGCCCCACCCATCAGCATAACCCACAGATAGGTATTGTGGGGCGTGGGCGTAGCGCGCAGATAGATATCCCAGCGCGCGTACCGTTTATAAACATGGGAATAGTTTTCATAGCCAATGCCGAACACTGGATTATCTTTGATAATGCGAAAGGCCACATCCCAGGCTTCCATGCGATACTCGATTGGCCCCTCGGCAGTAACACGCTCCTGAAAGGTCGTGCTGGTAACGATCAGCGCCCAATAGGTGGAGGCCAAAATCGCGCCTAAGAGGGCCAGCATGACAAAGATACGCCGAAAACGACGCACAAAGATACCCATCGTCAATAGTGAGACGGCCAGCCCCACCCAGCCCGAACGATTCATACAGAAATAAACGCCCGCCATCATTGTACCAATGACGGCCAACAACCAGAACTTGCCTCGGCGCGCCCGCAACAACAGATACAACGCC
>CAZYPJ010000119.1:4026-11105 GCA_964649365.1 uncultured Anaerolineales bacterium
GATGCTTACGGCGATGTAAGCCGGGTTGCCCAGCAGCCCCACCACGCGCCGGATACTGGCGCTATATTGCACGCTGCGATCCTCGGGATAGAACCAAACCTGGCCAGTCACCTGTTCGCGGATGGCCAATACCGAGAGATAACAGCCAATGATCACCAGGCTGACCATCACTGCTTTCATATGCTGGCGGCTAGTGACGACGTAGCGAGCGATGAAATAGATCACCAACGGGATGCCAATCAAATCCAAAAACGACTGAGCGGCGCTCTTGAGACCAACGATGGCGTTGGGCACCGATAGAGCCGCTGCGCAACCAAAAGTTACTACGAAAACATCCACCCAGTTCAAGCGCACCCATTGTCGCCGCCTGATGGCAAGTTGCGCCAGGACGAGTACGATCAGCACGCCCGTCATGATGCGGTTGAGCGTCAAGTTGGGGATGCCGCGCCCTAGCTCGATATTGAGATACACAAATCGCGCAAAAGGCGCCGTGACCAGCCACATCATCAACGCATGACGAACATCAATTAACGCCACGACCAGATATGTAGCTAGGCCGCTGGCCGTGACCAGCAAAACCCACTCGTCGGCGGCGATCTTTTTGCCCAAAACCAAGCCGAGCGCCACGCCCACGACCGCCAGCAACGCCGTGGAGACGATGCGCCCGATGGTTTGCAGCCATTTGGGAGCGGGCGCTGTGGTCGGCCCGCTGCGTGGTGTTTCAATCACCCCAGATAACCTCATAAACATGTTCGACGTCGCTTACATAGCGCGCTGTCGTAAATCGTGTCTCTATCGCCTGCCGCGCCGCTTGGCGCATCGCCTGCGCCTCATCAGGATGATCGAGGATACGGGCAATGGCTTGAGCCAACGCCCAGGCATCGCCTGGCGGCGTAAGCAGGCCATTCACGCCATCTTGGATGATCTCGGGTACGGCGCCAGCGTTAGCGCCCACCACCGGCGCGCCCGCCGCCATTCCTTCGATGATCACCCTACCAAACGGTTCAGGCAAAGTGGAAGTGTGAACCAATACATCCACGCCATGCAACAACGAGGCGATATCGTCCCGAAAACCTGTCAAGATAACCCTATCTTCGACGCCCAACGCGCGCGCCAGATCCTTCAACTCTTGAGCATAACCTTGATCGGAACTGCCCGCATCACCGACGATCAACGCGCGCAGACGAGGGCGATCCGGCGCCAGCCGCGCCAGCGCCTCGATCAAGACGTGTTGGCCTTTCCAGGCCACCAAGCGGCCCACGCAAGCCACTATCTCATCGCCGTCGTTCAAACCCCATTGGGCGCGAAGTTCAGCACGATCCGCCGGGGCATCAAACTCAGTCAGGTCGAGGCCATTGTAAACCACCCAACTGGGATCCACGCGCCCGCCTAGTTTACGCTGATGGGCGTCCACTGCTTGCGAGATGCAGATATAGCCGCGGAGCCAGCGCGAAATCCAACGGTCAAAGTGGTTACGCCAGGCCATTGCCCGTAAGTGGCAAATGGCGGGAACATGCGCCCGACGCGCTGCCATGATGCCCGAACGGCTCACACAGACATCGTCGTTCAAATGCACCAGATCGGGTTTGATCGTTCGGATGATCTGGGTGATCTCGCCCGCCTCGCGGCGCAAGGCGGGCCAAGCGCGCACATAGAAACCCACCACATGCACCAGGCGTTCGCCCAAAGCGTAGCGGTTGAGCCAGCTGATTGTCCAGCTGCGCCGCAACGACTCGACGCCCACCGCTGCCACACGCTCTTGCGATGACACCCGCCCCAGTACGATGACCGACACACCCAAAGCGCGAAAGCGGGGCACGTAGCCATTGCTGGCTCGCAATAACACGTGCGGCTCATAGCGGCTGCGATCCAGCCCCTTGACTAACTGGTACAGGCTGATGACCGAACCGCCCACCGAAGGAGCCAAATCAACGTATAGAATGCGGCGCACGCCGGGCATAATGATCTTTCTCGGGTCGGATCAACTGACCCGCTGTTTGCGCGCAGCCTTACCAACAGCGCCCAAGAACTCGATGATGAATGAGAGCACAAAACCGGTCAGGATACTGACCGCGCCGCCCACCAATGTAAGTTGTAGCGTTTTGGAAGGCACCGGCGAATCAGGCTTGCGCGCTGCTTCGACAATCTGGATATAGCCCAACCGCTCGGCTTGAAGCTGCTTCAGGTTGGCCTCGTTCGCGCGCTCAAAGAGGAAGTTATAGTTGGACGTAGCGCTCGTTAGCTTGCGCTGCAGCGCGTTGTATTCGCTGTAAAGGCCGAGTAGTGTTTTCAGTTCAGTAGTGCGTTCGGCGATGCTCTGATCGTACAGTTCAATGCTGCGCGCATAGCCATCACGTTTGGCCTCATAGCCAATGGCGGTCGCTTCGTGTTGCCGTCCCAGATCCACATAGAATTGCCTGGTGTTGGGCGCCAACTCTTCGCCATCCTTGGTAGTCTGAGCCAACTCCTGAGCTTGCGTCTCGGCTTTTTTTTGCTCGGCGCGATAGATATTGGCCGAGATGTCATTACGATCCCGCTCGATGACGGCTTGCTCGCGCTGCGATTTCAAGTTGCGGATCAAGTCTTGCAGCGCCAAAGTTTCCTGGTCAATGGAGCCGATGTTGTGCTCCTCCTTGAACTTCAAAATCGCCTGCTCGGCGTCGAGCATGTTCTTCTCTTCGGCCTGCAATAACTCGGAAACAAACGCGCCCAGTACCCGCGAAGGCGTCCCACGAGTGCTGCGAAAACCGGTCAGAGCATTGTTCACTTGTGTAGTCACAATGGCCTCAGCCCGGCCCGGATCATCCGATTCTACAGTAACGACGATAAAGTCACCCTCAATGGCAGTGCTGAGGCCCTCCAGTAATTCCAACGCGCCGATCTCCAAATTCAGGTCAGCCACTGTCTTCCAGGCGACGAACCCGCTTTTGAGCGCGCGCAAAAAGTCGTTTTGCGCCTGCTGGATTTCGCTCTCGGTGCTGCTAGAGCGATATTCGGTGAACAACGAGATATCGGAGCGATCCGCCGCCAACACCTGCAAGCGCACCGTCGCGCGATAGACCGGCTTGGCCGTGTACGAGATACTCAGAATCACCCCGACAGTGATTAGGAATAACAGAATCGTGAGCCACAATCTCTTCCAGATGATATTAAAGTAAACCCAAAAATCCGCAGCCGCCTGCATGTGCTAGACCATCCTTCTGTCCGTCTGGTCGGAACGGGCATGGTGAGATTTGCGATCCATGGTTTCTTGAATCAATTCCGAAATGCGCTCGACCCGCTGTCGCCAGGTATTTTGCGCTGCTCGGTCGCGGCGCGCCTGACGTAAGGCGTCATTATCATCTCGCAGCGCCTGCGCGATGGCTGCTATGAACGCTTTGGCGTCGGCGGCAATTGTGACCACGTCGGCCTCTTCGTGCACGGCGGGCAAATCCGTGGCGACGACGGGCAAGCCGCAAGCCAGATATTCGTACATTTTCAACGGGTGAATGTGCCGCGTCCAATCATTGCGAAGATAAGGCAACAAGCCTACATCGCAGGCCGCCATATAGTGCGGCACTTGCTCGACGGGAACCCGCCCGACTAGGCGCACGTTGGGCCGCGTCCGCAGCGCCTCAATCGTGCAACGCGCCTCCTTTGTCGTAACGCGCACTGGCCCCACTAAAACTAGAGTGTAGGCTGGGTAAGCATCCGCCACACGCAACAGTAGATCCACATCCAGCTTGTCATTCACCGCACCCACATAGGCGATGCGCGGTCTAGGCAACCCGACAAGATCGGCGGGTTCAGTCTCTGCAATGGATGCGGCTAAAAAGCGGTCGTAATCCACAGCATTAGGAACCCAATGAGTGTTCGGGTTGACACCGCCTTTGCTGACCAGCAATTCGCGCGAGGTCACTAGCACCAGATCCGCCTTCTCGATCAATTCCTGCTCACGACGGCGGATGTCTTCGGCGCGTCCGACGTCCACGTCGGCATACCCGGTGTATTCATCCACAATATGATAGATCAACAACCGCTCGCCCCAATGGCCGGGCACATCCACCATATCGGGCTTGAACAGCCAAAGGATCGGCCGGGTCACGCCGACCTGGCGCATCGCCCGGCGCAGCGCCGCTATCCTTAGCGCCTCGGTGAGTGCGCTGAGTGGCGCACGCCCACTCAGCGGCGCATAAAGCGGATGGCGAAACACGTGCAACCCTGGCTTTGCAGCCCACACCCGAGGCGCGGTCAGTTCAGCCCAGCTAATTTCGCCACGCCGCGCCCGCTGCAATACAGGGCGCAGATACGGCCTCGGCTCAACGTAAAGCACCTGGTTGCGCTCGGCCAATAGCGACATGATCTGGTGACGATTGCGCCAGATATCGTCCCATGGGTCGGGCGCGAAACACAGAATACTTTGACCACTCAACACGCTCGCGTCCTTCTTTCCTAGCGAGACGCGCGCCAATTACGATAGCGCAACAGCGCCTGTAACGCCGGCAGACCATCTTTCCAGGGTGAAAGCTTTTTCTCCACACGCGGCGAGTACGAGATGGGCACCTCGTGAATCTTGAACCCCTGGCGCAAGATTTTGGCCGTAATCTCGGGTTCCAGATCAAACCGATTACACTCGATATTCAGGCTCTTGGCGATGTCAGCGCGCATCAACTTGTAGCAAGTTTCCATATCGTGCAAGTGCGCGCCATAGAGCAGGTTCGTGAGCATCGTTAGTGCTTTGTTCCCTAGAAAAAACGGCAGCTTTTGCGCGCGCAGGTCGCGCACACCATACACCACCTGGGCGCCGTCGCGCAGCATCGGCTCCAGCAGGCGAGGGTAATCCTGTGGATCATATTCCAGGTCGGCGTCCTGGATAATCACCGCGTCGCCCGTCACCGCCTGAATGGCAGTGCGAATGGCCGCGCCCTTGCCGCGATTGATGGGGTGACTGATGACACGCATCTCGGGAATATCCAACCGTCTCAGGATCTCGGGCGTGCGATCTCGCGAGCAATCATCCACCACGATGATCTCTTTTTCGACGGACACGGCTTGCACGCGGCTCAAGATCGTCTCTAGGCCCGCTTCTTCGTTGTACACCGGCATGAGCACGGATAACTTCATGTTTCATCACATCCTGAATTAAGGTTGATACATCGCCGCGTGTTGCCTGGCGATACGATTCCAGTCGAGAGTCTGCGCATATTCGACGCAAGCCGTCCTCATGGCAGCCAGATCGCTGCTGCGCGCCCGGCGCAGTGTCTCGGTCAGATTGCCCGACCCACCCGACAGCGTAGTCTCATCATACAACAAACCACGTTGCTGGCCTTCGCCTACCAACGCTACAAAACACCCTTTGCGCGGCGCGATGATGGGCGTACCGAACGAAAATGATAGGATCGCCGCGCCGGAAGTAGTCACGTGACGATAGGGCAGCACGCAGAAATCCGCCGCATGTAAGTATACTTGCAGTTCATCATCTGCGACAAAACGCAAGTCAAGGTGAATTCGTGCATCATCGCTCGTTAATGCGCGCAGTTCGCGCTCATAGCCCGGCTCGTGGATCTCGCCTGCTACCCATAGAATAGCGTCCGCATCGGGCAAAGTTCGGAATGCGGCAATCAGGTCTTCAACCCCTTTGTAGGGCCGCACTCGTCCCAAAAAGAGAAAGACAAAGGCGCGCTCATCCACCTCTAAGCGTTGGCGGGCCTCAGCGCGCGAGCAATCGTTGCGATAGGCCGTCATGTAGTTGCCGTGAGGGATGATGTGCACCCCTCGCCGCCGCCCCCATTGAGCGGCCAGCGTCTGCGCGGTCTCGTGGTCGTGAACGTGCACCGCTTGCGCCAACCAGAACATCACCCGATGGCCCAGCCAGACGAGCCGAGCGCGTCGCCCTTCGTGTTGGGCGATGTTGTGCACCGTATAGACCAGGCGCACGCCCGACAGCCGCGCCACTAATAACCCCGCCATCACCGACGCCCAACGCTTTAGGCTCTGCCGCAAGATAGGATAGACGAACAGCAACTCGAGCCAGTGAATATGCAGGGCGTCTATCTGCCGCCGATGACGCCACATCCAGGTCAGCGAAAACGTGTCGCTGATTTGGGGATGTATGTGCAAATCAGGCCGACGCAACCCCTCGCACAACAGCGCGACATAGGGGTTTTGCTTCACCCGCGAGACGATCACGACCCGCCGTTCGGTTGATAGATCGGGCGACTGATTCATAGCCGGCTTTCATTACAACTCGATCTGTCCCTGCGCCAGGCGATAGCGACGGAACTCGGCCAACAACCCCCTGACCATCCGCGCCAGCGTAGTCCGAATTTCAGCGTCATAGGCATACATCAGCCCACAGTACAAGATCAACGCCAGGCCGCCAGTCAGAGGCAGAGCGATGAACGGATGGATAAGGTCCTCAACCCACAAATAGCCCCGGTGCCAAACCAGCGCTGAGCCGGTGGCTGCACTCAACGTCGGAATAAGGATTTGAGCGTAGAGCTTCCAGGGCGCATGGAGGATCCGGTTGGTGAGGAAGAGGCTAAGTGCGAAATCCACCACTGATACGATAGCCGAGAGCAACGACACACCGATGATCCCTTGCCAGCGAATCGCCGGATAGAGCAGCGCCACCATGACTACCAACCTAAAAGTAGCAATATAGAGCAACCATTTGGGCTTGCCCCAAGCTTTGAACACATTGCCCATGTTGACGGCGACGGCGCGCGCCATGCCGTAAACAGCCAACAGTTGCAAGGGCAACACAGCGCGGAACCATTTGCTGCCGTAGGCCACCACGATAAAATCGCGGGCAAACACCATTGTGATGATCGAGATCGGGATCGCCGCCAGCGAGACGTACTTCATGCTCTGGAAAAACGCTTTACGCAGTTTGATCACATCGTTCTGCACTTTGGAAAAAGCAGGGAACATCACCTGCCCCACGATGCGACTGAGGTGTGTGGCGGGCAGGTTGGAGAGATCATAAGCTAGGCCATAAGTGCCCCGGTCGGCGTCGCCGTTGAGCCGCCCCACACAAGCGGCAACTATGTTGGTGATGAAAAAGACCATAATCTGACTGCCGATAATGTGCTTGCCGT
>CAZYPJ010000120.1:0-5914 GCA_964649365.1 uncultured Anaerolineales bacterium
CTTCGGCTCGGAGCGCTAGCCTCCGAGATATCCCAGATGGTTAGCGCGCCCGCGACGGTATGGAGATAGGCCCCCGCCACTTCCATGTCTAGTTCCCCTACGTCCCACTCATGAGCGACATAGGCTATCTCTTGCGGCGCAGCAGGATCGGCGGCATCGAGCACGTATAATCCTTCGCTGTCGCCGCCGCAAGCCACAAATACGTGTGACCCCTTGACTGCAAGGTCGCCGGCATAGCCCTCGCCCCAATGCCCCAACCAGCGCGGCGCGGCAGGATCGGAAACATCCGCGATCCACACTCCTGCTGATTCGGCGGCCACATACGCGCGCAACCCGGCCACCGCTACACTGCGAATCGGATAGTCCAACATCGGGGCCTGCCCCACGATTGTAGGGTCGGCGGGATTAGCAATATCCACTACTTCTAGCTTGGGGCCGCGCCCTATATAGGCGTAACGTTCTTGCACCGCAATCGCATTGACCGCCCCGCCATAGTGGCCAATTGGCTTGATGACAGGAGCATCAGCCCGCACCAATTGCGCTGCCAATGTCAATGACGCAACCAGCATCGAGATCGAGACCACAACTGCGACCCAGCGCCAGAGCTTGTCCATCACACCTCCTGGCCCAAGTGTATGCGAGTAAGACGCAAACTTATACAATGATTGTATTATACTATATAGCACTCACGCAATTCTCACGGCGCAGTAACGTAAACAAACCCTAAATCGCATCATATCTTGCATAGCGATAGCTGCTATGCTCCCTACTATGCACATCATCTCACTTGAGCCATGTCTTTCGCCGCGATATAATGCCCTCACACCTATGAGGTAATTCAAACGAGGAGCATACCATGTCAACCGCTATCCACAAGCCCCTGCGCCCCGCCGCGCTCAAGAACGTGCGCCTGGAGGGCGGCTTTTGGGCGCCGCGTCAAGAGGTCAACCGCCGCGCCACGTTGCCCGCCGAATATCAGCAGTGCAAGGACACCGGCCGCATTGACGCTTGGAAGCTGCGATGGAAGCCGGGCGATCCTAACCCGCCGCACATCTTTTGGGATTCCGATATTGCCAAGTGGATCGAGGCCGCCGGCTATAGCCTGGCCACCCATCCCGACCCGGCGTTGGAGGCGCTGGTGGATGAGGTGGCCGAGTTGATCGCTCAGGCGCAGCAGCCCGATGGGTACCTGAACATCCACTTTACCGTGGTCGAGCCGGACAAGCGCTGGGCCAACCTGCGCGACTGGCACGAGCTGTATTGCGCCGGCCACTTGATCGAGGGGGCGGTGGCCTATTACCAGGCCACCGGCAAGCGCCGCCTGCTGGATACGCTCTGCCGCTATGCCGATTACATCGCCACGGTGTTCGGCCCGGGCGAGGGGCAAAAGCGCGGCTATCCAGGCCACGAAGAGATCGAGCTGGCGTTGGTCAAGCTCTATCGCGCCACGGGCGAGGCGCGCTACCTCAATCTGGCCAAATATTTTATAGACGAGCGGGGCCGCCAGCCGCACTATTATGACCAGGAAGCCCGCGCGCGAGGCGAAGACCCCGCCAAGTGGCGCATGGGCAAGTACGATTACAGCCAGTGCCACCTGCCCGTCCGCGAGCAAGCCACCGCCGAGGGGCACTCGGTGCGGGCCATGTACCTCTACACCGGCATGGCCGACGTGGCCGCCGAGACGGGCGACCCCACGCTGCTCGCCGCGCTGGAACGCCTATGGGACAACGTGACCCTGCGGCGCATGTACATCACTGGCGGTATCGGCTCGTCGGCCACGGGCGAGCGTTTTACCTACGATTATGACCTGCCCAACGACATCGCCTACGCCGAAACGTGCGCCGCCATCGGCTTGGTTTTTTGGGCGCAGCGCATGGTGCAGTTCGCCGCTGATAGCCGCTACACCGATGTGCTCGAGCGCGCGCTCTACAACGGCGTGCTCAGCGGCGTCTCGCTCGACGGCGCGCGCTTTTTCTACGCCAACCCTCTGGAAGCCAACCCCACCGCTTACGCTGGCCGGCCCGATCAGTACCATAAAGCAGCTATGTCCTTCACGCGACAGGGCTGGTTCGATTGCGCTTGTTGCCCGCCCAACATCGCGCGTCTGTTAGCCGACCTGGGCGAGTACGTCTATTCGCAAGGCGAAAGGCAGGCCTATGTGCATCTCTACGCCGCCGGCAGCGCCGCGCTCGACCTGGGCGCTGTGAAGGTGACGCTGCGGCAAGAGACCGACTATCCCTGGGGCGAGGAGGTGCGTTTGACGGCGCAGCCCGAACGCGATGCCGAGTTCACGCTGGCGCTGCGAATCCCGGGGTGGTGTCGGGGCGCGACGATTGCGGTGAACGGTCAGCCGGTTCAGCCGTTGATAGACAAAGGCTATGCGCGCATCCAGCGCGTATGGTGCGCCGGCGATGTGGTGACGCTGCATTTGCCTATGCCCATCGAGCGCATCGAGGCGCACCCCGCCGTGCGTCACGATTGCGGGCGCGTGGCGCTGCAACGCGGGCCGTTGGTCTATTGCCTGGAAGAGGCCGATAACGGCGCTGACCTGAACGATCTGGCCTTGCCGCGCGACGCTCAGCTTCATGCTGCCTTTGACCCCAACCTGTTAGGGGGCGTGACGGTCATCACCGGCCAGGCTGTGCGGCGCGACCGTTCTCGTTGGCAGGATGCGCTCTATTTGCCCGCCCCCACGGCGCGAGTCACAGTTCCTATCAAAGCAATCCCTTACTATGCTTGGGCCAACCGCGTGCCCGGCGAGATGCTGGTGTGGGTGCGCGAGTGTTAGTGTTCTTGACCACTAAGACACCAAGCCACAAAGAAGCAGATCTTTCCCCTTGGTGACTTGGTGTCTTTGTGGTAGATTATGAGCAAGACTAGCCGAGGAGACCCGTAATCCATGCAACCCATGACCGGTATAGAGCGAATGACCAATCTTCTCCGGCGGCAGCCGGTGGATCGCATCGGTTTGTTCGAGCATTTCTGGAGCGATACGCGCAAATCTTGGCAAGACGCTGGCCACATCGGTCCGGATGAGGATTTGGCCGACCATTTTGGCTTTGATATGGATCTGTGTTGGGCGTTCAATATGGTGGCCGACCTGGACTATGAGCCGGAAGTGATCGATGAGACCGACGAAACGATCTTAAAGCGCGACGGCAACGGCGCACTGTTGCGTCGCCACAAGCTGCACGACGCTACGCCCGAGCACGTGGATTTCTTGGTGAAAGACCGCCAATCGTGGGAAGAGCACGTCAAGCCGCATCTCACGCCCGATCCACGGCGTATCAATTTCGAGGCCTACCGCGAGACCAAGCGCCGCGCCCATGAAAAAGGGCGCTTCTTTGCTTGGTCGGGCATCAACGTGTTCGAGTTGATGCACCCCGTCTGTGGCCACCAATACATGCTGATGGGCATGGCGCTCGACCCCGATTGGGTCAAGGATATGGTGCAGACCTATGCGCGGCTGACGGTGCAATTGCAGGAGATCCTTTTCGCGCAGGAAGGATGGCCGGACGGCATTTGGTACTATGAGGACATGGGCTTTAAGGGACGCCCCTTCATGTCGCCCGCTATGTACAAAGAGATCGTCCAGCCGGGCCACATCGAGACGATGGCGTTCGCCAAAACGCGCAACATGCCCATCATGGTGCATTCGTGCGGCTATGTCGAACCATTGGTGCCCGGGTTGATCGAGGCGGGCATGGATTGCTTGCAAGTGATCGAGGTCAAAGCGGGGATGGATCTGCTCAAGCTGTACAAGGATTTCGGCGACCGCATCGGCTTCATGGGCGGTATTGACGTGCGCGTACTCTACACCAACGACCGCGCACAGATCGACGCCGAATTGGAGGCCAAAATCCCCATCGTCAAGGGAAATTATGGCTATACCCTGCACAGCGATCATTCGATCCCGAACACGGTCAAGTACGAGACGTACCGCTATTTTGTGGAACGGGGGCTGGAGTTGGGGCGGTACTAACTCTTTGTGGGCATGGGCGTTGAACGCCCGTCCTAATGGGGCGCAGACGAAATGGCAAGAGTGGATTGATGTTGATCCGGCTGTATGTCATGGCCGGGCGCGAGTCAAGAATACCAGAGTGATGGTTTCTGTTATCCTCGACAATTTAGACGTAGGCCTTGCTTGCGCGCGAGCGTGTCGTGCCTTTCTGGAGTAGGCATGGTACCCTCAATAGGTATGGGATCTATCAGGGAGGTGCGATGCTAGGGATCGTTCAGATCACACGCCAGGTCATCAAAGAATTCGGGCGACAGTTCATGCGCACACCCTATTTGTCGTACACTGAGCAGGGTCAGCACGCCCAGTTTTTCTCTATGCTTCTCGATGCGTTTCCGCCTGAACACAGATACTTCGATTTCAGCGGCCAGAGGATATGCACGATTCAGAATGAATACCCTACAGCCACTACTTTGGGCAAGCCTCAGAGACAGCACTGGGACGTGGCCATTGTTAAAACCCCGCCGGAGCCTGTTATGGGTAAGAATCCACCATATGATTACTTCAAACTCGTGCTTGCGGTAGAGTTTGGTTTGAACGAAGCCCAGGAGCACTTGCAAGATGATTTGGAGCGACTAAGCCATCCAGGTGCAAACATCGACTGCGGGTTCGTGGTACATTTCTATCGCCTATCGGCGCCAGGTGCGCTTTTTTCGAATCGTGATTGGTCATCGCACTCAAAACGTATTCTGCGACCTGAGCAAGTGGCAGGTATGGTCAAAGACAGCAGCCGTTGTCGGGAAATAGAAATCCTCTATGGAATGTGCGACCCTACGGGGCAACACAAATCAGGCTTGTGGTGGATAGACCAAAACGGAATTTCGGCGATCTGAACGGTAGCGTCTCGAGAGTTCTGGTGCTTGCCACTCCTGTGGCAGAATAGGAGCTTCCTCATGCGCCAATATGCCTTTCGCACGCTGAATGCGCCGGTGGACGTGAGCCAGGAATTCATCAAGCTGGAAAACGTCTATTTCAACGCCCTACGTTTGGCGTCGTTCGACCCCAAGACGGGTACGGGCGCCATCCAATGGAAGCGCCAGGTTCGCCAGCCCTATTGGAGCTTTAACCAACTCCTCGTGACCTTCCAAGATGCGGCGCTGCCCGAGTTCCCACCCGATTACGAGCGCGACCCCGTCTTGCCGTTTTTGATCTCGTTCATTTCGCCGCGCGCGGTGCGCCTGCGGCTGAGCACGCGCGCCGATCGCGGCATCGAGGACGAGCCTTCGCTATTGCTGCAAGGCCAGCCCCCGCGCGACGACTCGTGGGAGCTTACCGACGAGGCGGGAGCGATCACCTACCGCAGCGCCAGCGGCTCGGTGACCATTGAGCGCGACCACTGGCGCGTCGTTTTCCGCGACGCAGCGGGCCGTCTGCTCACCCAGACGCAACACCCCGCCGACACCAAATGCTTGCAGAACTCGGATCCGACGCCCTTCTCCTTTGCGCGTTTGGGGGCTGACTGGGGGCAGCGCCTAGCGGCCAGTTTTGCCATCGCGCCTGACGAGGGTTTCTACGGCTGCGGCGAGTCGTTCACGCGGCTCAACAAGCGCGGGCAAAAGGTAACATTGTGCGCTCACGACGCCCACGGCGCCCAAGTGCAAGATATGTACAAGCCCATCCCCTTCTTTATGAGCAGCCGGGGCTATGGCATGTTCGTCCATTCCACGACGCCCATGACGTTCGACTTTGGCCATTACTATGACGGCGCCAACGTGCTCTACCTGGGCGATGATTACCTTGACCTGTTCTTTTTCTTCGGCAGCCCCAAAGAAATCCTCACCGAATACACGGCGCTCACCGGGCGCAGCCCCGTGCCGCCGCTGTGGTCGTTTGGCTTGTGGATGAGCCGCATCACCTATCAGGCCGAGGATGAGGTGCGTTCGGTGGCTCAAAAAC
>CAZYPJ010000120.1:5924-9887 GCA_964649365.1 uncultured Anaerolineales bacterium
AGCGCATCGCGTGCGATGTGATCCACATAGATACTGGTTGGTTCGAGCAAGATTGGCGCTGTGATTACGAGTTCAGCAAGGCCAGGTTCCAAGACCCCAAAAAGATGATCTCGGACCTCAAGGATCAAGGCTTTCGGGTTTGCCTCTGGCAACTGCCCTATTTCACGCCCAAGAACCGCTTGTTCGGCGAAATCGTCAAAAAGGGTCTGACTGTGCGCGATGCTGATGGCAAACTGCCCACCGAAGACGCCATCCTTGATTTCAGCAACCCCAAGACGGTCAAGTGGTACCAGGATCGGCTGGCCGGCCTGCTCAAGATGGGCGTGGGCGCTATCAAGGTGGATTTCGGCGAGGCCGCGCCGCTCCAGGGGCAGTACGCTTCGGGCAAGAGCGGATTCTACGAGCACAACCTCTATCCACTGCGCTATAACAAGGCCGCCGCCGAGATCACCCACGACGTGACGGGCGAATGGATTATCTGGGCGCGTTCGACCTGGGCGGGCAGTCAGCGCTATCCATTGCACTGGGGCGGCGATGCCGAGAACACTGATTGCGCCATGTCCGCCAGCCTGCGCGCTGGCCTGTCGTTGGGGCTGTGCGGCTTTTCTTTCTGGAGCCACGACATCGGTGGATTTGTGCAAGCTCCGCCGCCCATGCTCTATCGGCGCTGGATGCCGTTCGGCATGTTGACCTCGCACAGCCGTTGCCACGGCGCGCCGCCCAAGGAACCCTGGCCCTACGGCGAGGCGTTCACTGATAATTTCCGCCGGGCGACGGAACTCAAGTACCGGCTGATGCCCTATATCTATGCTCAGGCTCATGATTGCTCCGAGCGCGGCTTGCCTATGTTGCGCGCGCTGTTCCTGGAATACCCCGACGACCCCACCTGCTGGCTGATCGAGGATGAGTACCTGTTTGGGCGCGATTTGCTGGCAGCCCCACTGATGGAAGAGATCACGGCGCGCAAGGTCTATCTGCCGCCCGGCGCGTGGCTCGATTACCAAACGGGCGAGACCTACGATGGCGGGCGCTGGCACACGATTGCGGCGGGCGACATCCCCATTGTATTACTCGTGCGCGAGGGCGCGGCCATCCCGCACATCCCACTGGCGCAAAGCACAGCCTGGATGGACTGGGGCCACATCGAACTCCAGGTCTATACCCAAGCCGAGGCCGCCGAGGCGCTGGTTTGCCTCCCAGACGAAAACAAGCTACATTCCCTGCGTTTGCAGCGCGCCGGGCGCGGCTATGAGCTGGTGAACGACCCCTGCTCGGGCCGCGTGGCGTGGAGCGTGCGCATCATGAAATAGCGCGAGCGGCTAGTGGGCTGCTCACAAATTGTAATTCGGACGATGGAGGAATCGAACGTTGGCTGACAAGATTACGCCCAGGAACGAGGACTATTCGCGGTGGTATCTGGATGTGATCCGCGAGGCAGAACTGGCCGAAAACTCGCCGGTGCGTGGCTGCATGGTCATTCGCCCTTATGGCTATGAGTTGTGGGAGGGCGTGCGCGACGGGCTGGACCGCCGCTTCAAGGCTACCGGCCACAAAAATGCCTACTTTCCACTGTTTATCCCGATGAGCTTTATCAACAAAGAGGCCGAGCACGTCGAAGGCTTCTCGCCCGAGCTGGCCGTGGTCACCATCGGCGGCGGCCAGGAACTTGAAGAGCCGCTGGTGGTGCGGCCCACCTCCGAGTCGATCATCGGCTATACCTATGCCCGCTGGATACAGTCATACCGCGACCTGCCTGTGCTCATCAACCAGTGGGCCAACGTGGTGCGATGGGAGTTGCGCACGCGCCCGTTCCTGCGGACGATGGAGTTCCTCTGGCAAGAGGGGCACACCGCCCACGCCACGGCAGAAGAGGCCATCGAAGAGACGCTGCGGATGCTAGATGTCTATGCCGATTTCGCCGTCAACGACGCTGCCATCCCGGTCATCAAGGGACGCAAGAGCGACCGCGAAAAGTTCGCCGGCGCGGTGGCCAGCTACACCATCGAGGCGATGATGGGCAACGGCTGGGCGCTGCAATCGGGCACCAGCCACTATCTGGGCGAGAACTTTGCCAAGGCATTCGAGATCAAGTATCTCGACCAAAATAACGAATCGCGCTATTGCCATACCACCAGTTGGGGGTTGAGCACCCGCATGGTGGGCGCGGTCATCATGGCTCATGGCGATGACCAAGGCTTGCGTCTGCCGCCCAAAATGGCGCCCATCCAGGCGGTGATCGTGCCCATCTGGCGCAAGGATGAAGAGCGCCCCGCCGTGGTCGAGATGGCCGAACAGGTGCGCCGCGCATTGGCCGACGCCGGTGTGCGCGTACACCTCGATCTGCGCGCTGACCAGACCCCTGGCTTCAAGTTCAACGATTGGGAGATGCGTGGCGTGCCCGTGCGGATCGAGATCGGCCCGCGCGACGTGGCTCAACGCGCGGTAGTGCTGGCGCGGCGCGATCAGCCCGGCAAAGAGGGCAAGCAGTTAGGCGTGGCGGTGGATACTATCGCCGCCAGCGTCACCAAATTACTGAACGATGTGCAGGCCAATCTATTAGCGCAGGCTACCGCCTATCGCGACGCCAACACGCGCACCGTGCGGTCTTACGACGAATTCAAGCAAGTGCTCGATGGCCCAGGCGGCTTCATTCGCGTCCATTGGGCGGGCAGCAATGAAGACGAGGATTTCATCAAAGAAGAGACCAAAGCTACCATCCGCTGCTATCCGATGGATGCCCCGGAAGGCGAAGGGGTCTGCTTCTATACCGGCAAAAAGACCGATCGCGTCGCGATTTTCGCGCGCGCTTACTAATAAGGGGAAACCGCAGAGACGCAGAGGGGCAGAGGAGGACGAGGAGAGATGTCGCTGACCATCGAATGGCGGAATCGCATCAATAGTTGGCGCAAAGAACTGCCCAATCATCTTTACCGCCCCCTTGGCGGGGTGGAGATGAGTGGGTTCATCACGACCGATCAGTTGACGGCGCACGAGGCGCAACAGCGCGCCCTTAGTCCGATGCCCGTTGGGACAGCTTGGGGCGCGAAATGGGAGTACGCCTGGTTCAGGGGCGAGATCGTGTTGCCTGCACATGCGGCGGGGCAGCGCATTGTGTTCCGTGGCGATGTAGGCGGCGAGGGTGCTGTCTATATCAACGGCGTGGCTGCCGGCGCGATTGATCGCGAGCACACCGAGATCACCCTCGCCGCTAGTGGGCAAGCTGGCGCGCGCTATGTAGTGCTGATTGAAGCCTATGCTGGACATGGTCCGCGCAACTGCACTGTTGGCCCGACGCCTCCCGATCGCGAAACCGTTCCCGAACCTGGTCCCGCTCAAGCGACAGTGGGTGCGAGCACCTACGGCGTGTGGCAGGAGGATGTCTATCAGTTGATGATGGATGTCGAGACCCTGTTCCTGCTGCGTGAACGCCTCGACGCCAATTCTTTGCGCGTGGCCGAGATTGATGCGGCGTTACGCGATTTCACCACCATCGTGGATTTCGAATTGCCTCGCGACGAGATGCTGGCCACAGTGCGCGCCGGTCGCGAACGGCTCGCGCCGCTTTTGGCCTGCACTAACGGCTCTACTGCGCCCAAGCTGTTTATGATCGGCCATTCGCACATTGATGTGGCCTGGCTATGGCCCTTGATCGAGACCGAGCGTAAATGCGTCCGCACGTTTGGCACGCAGATGGCGTTGATGCAGCAATACCCCGAATACCGTTTCTTGCAGAGCCAAGCGCACCTTTACTGGATGGTCAAGAATCACTATCCAGATCTCTATGCTCGCATCCGCGACGCTGTCCGTTCGGGTCAGTGGGTCATCGAGGGGGGCATGTGGGTCGAGGCTGACACTAACATTTCAGGCGGCGAAAGCCTGATCCGACAGTTCATGCATGGCAAGCGATTCTTCCAGGACGAATTTGGCGTCGAATGCCACATGCTCTGGCTGCCCGACGTGTTT
>CAZYPJ010000120.1:9897-11015 GCA_964649365.1 uncultured Anaerolineales bacterium
GGGGGCGAGACTTTCCCGCACAACACCTTTACCTGGGAGGGCATTGACGGCTCGACCGTGTTGGTGCACTTGATGAACGACTATAACTCGCGCACCGATCCGGCGACCGCCATTGAGCGTTGGAGTCAGCGCGTGCAAAAGGATGGCATCGCCACCCGTCTGGTACCCTTTGGCTGGGGAGATGGCGGTGGAGGCCCTACACGCGATCACCTGGAATACCTGCGCCGCCTGAAGAACCTGGAGGGAGCGCCCAAATGCGAGATCGCCGCGCCCATTGACTATTTCCGCGATCAGGAAGCGCGCGGTGTGCCTGATGTTCGCTACGTGGGCGAGCTATATTTCCAGGCGCATCGTGGCACGTACACTTCGCAGGCGCGCACCAAGCGGGGCAACCGCAAGAGCGAGCTGGCGTTGCGCGACGCTGAGATGTGGGGTGTGGCGGCCCAGATGCTCAGGGGCTATGCATACCCGATGGAGCGGATGGATGAGGCTTGGAAGCGCGTGTTGCTCAATCAATTCCATGACATTATTCCTGGATCATCAATCCATCGTGTGTACGAGGAGGCTGAAGCCTCTTATGCTCAGGCTATCAAATCCGCCCAGGCCACCTTGCATGAGGCAACCACTGCTCTAGTACAGGGTGTAGCGCGCGAACAATCGCTAGAGGTAGGAGCGCAAGGCGGCGCCAAGCAGCAACTCGTTGCGTCCGATCAGGGCGGGGCGCTCGCTGTGTTTAATTCGCTCAACTGGGAACGCGTCGCACTGGCGCCGTTGCCCGCAGGCTATGCCGGCGCGGTGGATGGGCAAGGACGAGCGCTGCCCACCCAGGCGATGGGCGGCGCGCTGTGGGTCGAGGCGCTTGTGCCACCGTGCGGCTGGACGACGGTGCGCCCTGGCCCTGCAGCGGCGCCCACGGGCGATGTGGTTTACGCCACCGAACGCTCGCTGGAGAACGGCTTGCTGCGCGTGACCTTCGATGATCGCGGCGAGATCGCCAGCATCTATGACAAAGAATCGAAGCGCGAACTGGCTGCTGGGCCATGCAACAGTTTCAAGATGTACAAAGATGTTACCACTCAGTTCGATGCCTGGGATATTGACAGTATGTATGCCCAGAT
>CAZYPJ010000121.1:0-9187 GCA_964649365.1 uncultured Anaerolineales bacterium
CGTCACCGCGCAATACTGCGACAATACCCGCGCCAGCTCCCAATAGCGCGCCCCTGGCCCGGCCATACGCGGGCCGACCAAGTCGTTGCTGAGGATCAAAAGGCGCACGGCTGACCCTCCTCGCGCGAGCGGTGGGCCAATATCTCAGCATAGCAGCGTTCCATCGCAGCGGCCACATCGCTCATGGTGTGGGGCGAGGTGATCTGGCGTTGCAAGCGCAGCAGTTCGGCCGAATATCCGGCCAGGGCGCGCAGCCGCTCGGCCAGGTGCGCCGCATCGCCCACACGAAAGGTATAGCCATTGACGCCGTCGCGGACCAACTCGGCCATCCCGCCGATGTTCGACGCCACAATCGGGCGCCCGGCGTAGAGCGCCTCCAGGATGGTCATGGGGCAATTCTCCCACCAGATCGAGGGCGTGACCAACAGATCGCCCGTGGAGAGCACGCGGCCCACCTCGGTGTTGGGGAAGGCTCCCTTGAATTGCACGTGCGGATTGCGGCAGGCGGCGCGCAACGCCCGCGTGTACTCTCTGGTCTCGGCGGAGCTTTCGGTGTTGCCATAGATGTCCAGATCGAGCGGCGCGTCCGTCAATTGGTTGAACGACTCGATCAACACATCCAGCCCTTTATGGCGCGAGATTTGGCCGATATAGAGCGCCCGCGTGCGCGGCCCCAGCGGCAATGAGCGGTCGAGGCCTGCGAATTTGGTGGGGTCAATGCCATTTTGCACAAAGCGGATACGTTCGGGCGCCACGCCCCAGGCAATGTAACATTGCCGCAGGAACTCGGAGGGGGCGATTAGCAGATCGAAAGCAGCCAGCGTCTGGCGGAAATAGTGGTCGCGCGCCATCAATCGCAGCGTGTGGTAAGCCACTGGCGGCAGATATTCGCGCAGACCCAATTTGTCCAGCGCGAAACGGGGGATGGCGCGCACGGCGTGGCGCAACCCCACCTCACGCAGGCGTTGAATGGGGTGCGCTGGTTGGCCCACAGCGCCGTGCAACCAGCATTGCGCGCAGCGCAGCCCTCCTTCGGGGCCGGAGCAAAGACTGCCGTCGGCGGCCATCAAGTGCGAACGGTGGCACATGGGCCAGAAATCGTGCAACGTCAGGAGGGTGGGTAGCCCTCGCCGCCTCGCCAACGTCGGCAACGAGGTCGAAACGCCGCCGCCGATGAATTGAAAGTGCACCAAATCGGCGCGGGTGGCGTCGAGCGCCGCTTCGAACTTGGCCTCCTGGCCGGGGACGAACCAATCGAAATCGGGCGGGCGCGTCCAATTGTTGACGATGCGATAGACCGGCAGCCCGTCGAACGCGCCCGACGTCAGGCTGTGCTCGACCTGGCGGCCATCGGTCACGCGATAAAAGATCGCTATCTCGTGGCGCGCTTGTAGCGCTTTGCTGAGAAGGTAGGTATAGACCTCGCTCCCCGCCACCGATTCGGGCATAAAGGTGTGGATGACTTGGAGAATGCGCACGGAAGAGACCTCAGGTATGCATCGTTGTTCTGTGTAGCGGCGCGCTAAACGCCCCGACCCAACCAAGCGTGCAAGGCGCGGCCCCAACGCCCACTGGCGCCGCAGCGATTCGCTGCGCCCAGGCGTTGGCCGAACGCCGTGGCTGCCGCATAGTGCCACATCTCGGCATAGAGCGCGGGGGTCAGCGCGCTCTCGCGCTGGGCGGCCTCGGCAAACCCGTGAACGTATTGTAGCAGATTCCCAATCACATGGGCAGTTGGGGCGCGCGCCGATGCTAGGGCGCTCAAGATCGCCCACGTCGCGCCGACCTCTGCCAAAGCAGCCCACAGGGCGTCGCAAATAAACTCCAGGTCGCCGGGGAGGAGCGCGGCGTCATCGCCGCCGCGCACGACCTCCAAAATGCGGCGATCTAGCCGCCGGTAAATCAGACGTGGCGACTGCGCTGTATCGTCGCGGTCGGCGGCGTTGTGATCGGCGCAGACCAGGCCGGTGCGCTCTTCGTGGCGCCGGTTGACGGTATAGACCAGGTGCATCCGCTCGCTTTCGGGCAGGGGCGAATCGTCGCCCAGCAGCGCGCGCAAGCTGGATACTCCCCAGGCGCGTCTGATCCACGGGGCCAGATCATCTTCCAACGATTCCAACGGTCGCGCCGTTAACTGTCGAATGTGGCCATCTATCTCGCGCCACAGTCGCCACAAGGCCGCCAGGTCGCGCACCGCGAGCGGCTGCGGCGGGTCGCTCAGCAGCTCGCCCACCGTCTTGGCTTCGATATATGAACGACGGAGCTGATACATCCAGGGGCGCTCGTGCGAATGATAGACCACCGCCGCCGGCTCATAGATCACCGCCCAACCGGCGCGCAACACATCATAGCCCCAGGCCAAATCCTCGGCGTAGGCGATCTCACGGAACGGAATGCGCTCCCAGGCGCTGCGCCGCACGATGCTGGACACGTTGTCGAACGCGCAACGACGTTGCTTCTCCAGCGCGCTCAGGCGCTCGAATGCAGCGCGATCCTCGATCCGCTGGACGACGCGCCCGCCCTGATGGTTATGCCAAAAGCCCGTCACTTGCCGGGCGATGAACCCCGCGCCCTCCTGGGGTATCTGCCGCGCATAGGCTCCTGCTGCGTCGGGGGCGCGATCTAGGGCGGCGACCAGCGACCCCAGCCATTGCTCGTTGGCGGGGATGGCGTCTTGCACGGTGAGCGCCACATACTCGCCGCACGCCTGCGTCAGCGCCAGGTTGCGCGCCCGCCCGTGATTGAACGAGCGCGGCGCGATGCGCGTCACACGCACGCCGTATTGTTGGCACAACACCAACGTGCCGTCGGTGGAGCCAGAGTCAATCACCAGCATCTCAAATGGCTCGCCCAAATCCTGGGCGCGAATGGCTTCCAGCGTGCGCTGAAAGCGCGGCCCGGCGTTCTTGGTGGGGATGGCCACCATCACACGCGGCGTTGGGTCGGGCATCAGGTCGCCTCCTGGCCCAACGCCTGGCTATAGATACGCAACACCTCGGCCACGTGCGCCTCCAGGCTGGGAATGGGCGCGATAGCCGCCGCTGCGCGGCGCACCTCCTCGCGGTCGCGCGCCAGGCGCTCGATCAGTTCGGCCAATGCGCGCACATCGCCGCGCGGGAACAGCCACCCACCGCGATAGGTCTCGACCAACTCTTTCATGCCGCCCTGGTCGCTGACGATGACGGGTATCCCGTGGGCCAACGCCTCATAAATCACCGTGGGCGTGTTCTCGTAGCACAAGGAAGGGACGATCAGCACGTCGAGGCCATCGAGCACGTCGCGCAGCGCCGCTGGCGCGAACGGCCCGCGATGGGTCGCGCGCGACTGCCGCGGAATGGCGTCGCGCCCGCTGGGCGCATAGGCGGCAACGTCGCGGGGAGGCACCCCCCAATACGCCCGCGTCCCCGGCGTCGCGGCGCTCAGCCGCGCCAGCGCCGCGATGGGCAGGTGCGCCCCCTTGTGCGCGGCCAGCGGGCCAAAGAACCCGCAGCGCAGCGCCGTCTCGGCGGCCAGGGGTGAGCGCCGCTTGAGCGCCCCGGGCTGTTCGATGCCGTGGGGCGCCAGCGTCAGGCGCTCGGCGGGGTAGCCGTTGCGAATGAGCATCTCGCGCAAGAATCGCCCCGGGCAGAGAATGGCGCTGGCTCGCAGCAGCCGCTCGCGGATGAACGCGCGTCGCTCGGCCATAGCGCACAACCAGCGCGCCGGCCGAGTGTGGCGCATCGGCGGCCACGCAGCGATCGCCGTCCCGGCCCGCCAAGTCGCCAGCGGCAGCCCGTCGGCCAGCCGCGCATAGCTCGCGCCGCGCGATCCCATGTGGGCGTAGCAGCGGGCGCATTGGCCGATCTCATCTGGCCCCAGGCACAGCGCGTCGTCGTTGCGCGTCAACAGTCCATTGGGACAAATCGGCCACATATCGGTGATAGTGACGACTACTCTCACCCCCTGCGCTTTGGCCTCGGCCAAGATGGAGGTGGAGAGGTCGCCGCAATGGGTGGTGTGCAGCAGATCAGGATGATACTCGGCGAGGACTTGTCGCGCCAGTTCAGCGGCGATGGGATGGTCGTATTCATCGCGGATGGGGTTGTCCGTCGCGTCTAATGCATAGCCTAGCCGATAGACTGTGACGCCGTCGTACTCGTCGCGCTGGAAGGCTGGGCCGCCCGCCGCATTCGCCGCGCGAGTGAGCACTGCTGCCTGATGACCCGCGCCAATCAGCCCCCGCGCCAGTCGCAGGGTGTACAGCTCAGCGCCGCCCCACGAATCGGGGGGGAAGCGGTGGACGGCCAACAGAATTCGCACGTTATCATCCCTTTGCCGCGCGTTGGGCCAGCAGTTCGCGATACACCGCCTCGACCTCGGCGGCCACGGTTTCCATCGTGCGCGGCGGCGCGATGTTGTTTTGCAGGCGCGCCAATTCTTGGCGATGCTCAACCAGGTAGCGCAGTCGCTCGGCCAGGTGCGCCGCATCGCCCACCCGAAAGGTGTAGCCGTTGACGCCATCTTGGATCAGCTCGGCCATGCCGCCTACGTTGGATGTGACCACCGGCCGCCCGGCGTAGTGCGCCTCCAGAATCGTCATTGGGCAGTTTTCATACAAGATCGAGGGCAACACCAGCATATCGGCTTGCACGAGCACTTGGCCCACCTGATCGTTAGGGAACGGCCCCTCAAAATGTACCTTGGGGTTGTTGCAGCGCGCTCGCAACGACTGTACGTACTCTTTGACCTCGCGCGAGCCGTTGATATTGCCGTAAAGGTGCAGCGAGAGGGGTAGGTCGGCCAAGCGGTTGAACGCCTCGATCAACACATCCAACCCCTTGTGCTTGACCATCGAGCCGAGGTAGGCCGCGCGCAACGTCGCGCCCAGCGGCAGCGATCGTTCCACGCCAGCAAACTTGGTGGGATCTATGCCGTTCTGCACAAAGCGGATGCGCTCGGGCGGGATGCCCCACAGGGCGTATTGTTTGCGTAAAAAGCGGGAGGGCGCCAACAGCGCGTCGAACCCCAGCAACAATTGACGGAAATACTGGTCGCGGGCCATCAGCCGCACAGTATGGTAGGCTGACGGCGGCAGATATTCGCGCAGCCCCAGGTAATCCATGATATAGCGCGGCGCGATGCGCAGCGCCTGGCGCAGCCCCACCTCGCGGATGCGCCGCCGAATCGAAACCGGTTGTTGCACTGCGCCATAGAGCCAACACTGCGCGCAGCGCACTCCACCCTCGGGTCCAATGCACAGCTTGTCGTCGCTAGTGAGCAAGTGCGAGCGGTAGCACATTGGCCAGAAATCGTGCAACGTCAGCAGCGTGGCCGTTCCCCGCCGCCGCGCCAGCGCTGGGAACGAGGTGGATAGCCCCCCGCCCAAGTGCTGGAAATGCACCACATCGGGTTGGACAGCATCCAGCACGGCCTCGAACTTGGCGTCTTGGCCCGGATCAAAGAACTCGAAATCGGAAGCTTGGCTCCAGGTGAAATTATTGACCAGGCGATAGACGGGCAGGCCGTCGAACTCTCCCTGGATCAGCTCGTGCTCGGGGCGAGCCTTGTCCTGGATGTGGGCGCACACGGCCACCTCGTGGCCAGCGCGTTGCAGCGACTTGGCTAGTAGATGGGTGTGCACCTCGGTGCCCCCCGCCGATTCGGGTAAGAACAAATGCGCAACCTGCAAAATCCTCATACACTGCCCTCTTGCTCTACTTGTAGCCCCACTAGGCCGAAACCAATCTGGCGGGGAAAAACGCCACGCTCGATGCGCGCCGAATCGGCCACCAGAATCAGGCGGTAATCGCCGGGCGGCAAGGCGCACGGCGTCACGACCTCGACCGGCTCCAGCCCTGGCGGGCCGGGCAACTCGATGGACGCTCGCGCCAGTTCCTCGTACCCCTCGTCGGTCTGGCGACGGATGTGCAAAGTGATGGTGGTGCGTTCGGCCTCTTGCCGAGAGATGAATCGCCATCGCAGCGCCGTCGCCCCCTGCGGCAGCGACCCTACCAGCGAGGCCACGCGCATGGCCCAACGCATCGGCGTTTGCGCCCAACGTTCCGCCCAATACCAGCCGTGGTAGAGGTGCGCTTCATCGCCCTGGCCCATCGCCAGCTCGGTCAGCGGCGTCATCGTCATGCCATAGGCGCGGTTGTCGGGCACGACCATCAACCGGCGGCCTGGCTCAAAGAAACGCGCAAAGAATCGCCAATAGGAGGGTGCGCCGCGATGCTGCCAGCGATAGCGCAACAGCTCACGCACGCCGTAGCCGTCGGTCAAGGTGGACCACCAGTAGCGCACATAATCCTTGAAATAGGACGGGCGCAGATAGTAGGGCGCGTCGCGCACGACAAAGCGCGGCAACTCGTGCCAGGCCAGATGTTTGAGCGCCATCCGCACGCGGTTGCGGCTATCCCAAAAGGGCATACCCGTCTCGCGTTTGGAGAAGCTGTGCAGGTGCAACACCAGCGCCTCGGGCGCTGGGACGACGCGCCAGCCGCGCCGCCACAGCCTCATGCCATAATCGGCGTCATCGGGCGTGAAAAAGAGCAGACCCTCGTCGAACGGCCCGACTTGCTCCACCGCCGCGCGCCGCAGCATCATGCCGTTGCCGGTGGGATACATGATCTCGTCGGGCGGGGAAGCGAACTCCCACAATTCGTGGATGCACACGCCGTTGCCGTGGAACAGCTCGTTAAAGATCGAGCCGAGCGAGTTGACGATATCGGGCTTGTCGGCGAACATCACCCGCGAAGCGCACGCGCCAATGCGCGGGTCGGCCTCCATTGCGCGCACCAGCGCTGCCAGCCAACCCGGTTGAGGTATAGCGTCGTTATCCAGAAACGCGATATAGTCGCCGTGCGCCAGCCCTAGCCCCACGTTACGCCCGGCGCAAATGCCGTGGCGACCCTCGCGGGTGGAGCCGAAGGCGGCGCCGTATTCGGCGGCCAACGCCTGGAGCGCCGCATCGCTGCCGTCGGTCGAGTTGTCGTCCACCAGGATCAGCTCGATGCGCGGGTAATCTTGCGCCAGGATCGCCTCGACGCTGGTGCGAATGCGTTCGATGATGGGCAGGCCGTTGTGGTTGAGAATGACTACGCTGGCCAGCCGCTCCTGATTTACACGCCCCTCGACAGCCGCCATTGCACCACCTTTCCCCATTTACCGCCCGCGCCGTAACGGTTGGCCGCGCCCAAGCGCCGACCAATCTCGACCGCTGCCGCATAGCGCCCGATCTGCCGATACAGCCCCGCCGTGAGCAGCCCCTCGGCCCGGGCGGCCTGGGCCAACCCCGCCGGGTGCTGGCGGATGGCCACTTCCAGCCCGGCCAACGTGTTGTTGGTCTCGGACATAGCCTCGTCCTCGACCGCGCGGCGGATGTAATCGCGACCCAGTTCGTCCCACAGGAGAGCAAAAATCGTGTCGTAATCGCTGCTAGAAAGCGCCTCGGCGTCGTTATGCCAGACAGCGCGGTTGATGCGCTGATCGAGGCCCATGACCACTATCTCTCCCCCGGCCCCTCTCCACACAGTGGAGAGGGGAGTCCGAACGCCCCCCCCTCCACTGCGTGGAGAGGGGTTGGGGGTGAGGTCTTTCTGTCTCAACGCATACAGCACATCGAGCCGCTCCGCCTCAGAATATGGTGATAGCCCGCCGAAAATGCGCGCCAGGACCGTGCGCGTCAGATGTCGCCGATACCACTCGCGCAGGTCTCCAGGCGCGATCTCGGCGGCGCTCAAAGATCGCTCCGGCTCAGCCCAGGCGATGCCATCGAGATAGGCGCAGGTCTCACGCCACAACCGCGCCAGATCGGCCAATTGTCGCGCGGCCAGCGGGCGCGCCGGCGCGCCGAATAGCTCGCCCACGGTGCGCGCCTCCACATAGGCGCGGCGAAACTCGTAGCTCAACGATCTCTCGTGCGAATGATACACTACTGAGGCCGGCTCATAGATCAAGGTATGACCGGCGCACAACACATCCAATCCCCAGGCCAAGTCTTCGGCGTAGGGTATGTCGCGCAGCGGGAGCCGTTCCCACACGGCGCGGCGAATGATGCTGCTGACGTTATTGAACGTGCAAATTCGCTGCTTGGCTTCGACGCCCAATCGTTCGAATGCGGCTGCGTCGTCTATCCGATGGACAATTCGCCCCCCTTGCTGCGTGTGCCAGTAGGTCGCTACTTGCCGGGCGATGAACCCGGCCCCCTCGTGGGGCAGGTGGCGCGAATAGGCCCCAGCCGCGTCGGGCGCGCCATTCAGCGCCGCGACCAAGCTGGCTAGCCAATGCTCGTCGGCGGGGATGGCGTCTTGCACAGTGAGCGCGATGTATTCTCCAGCGCAGTGGGCAATGGCCCGATTGCGCGTGGCTCCGTGCTGGAACTCGCGGGCGGGGATGGATAACACCGCCGCCCCCCGCGCCCGCGCGCGCTCCACCGTGCCATCGGTGGAGCCAGAGTCAATCATTACCAACTCAAACGGTTCATCTAGCTTTTGCGCCGCGATGGCCGCCAGCGTTCGCTCGAAATGCGGCCCGGCGTTCTTGGTGGGGATGACCACCGACACGCGCGGCGCGCTCATACTTCCTCGCCAAAGCGATGACTATGGCGCACGAAAAAGACATAGCCCACCACCAGGAACACCAGCGCCGTCACGATGGTACGCGAAAAGAAATCGAACGCCGGGGCCGCCGGCGGGCTGCCGTTGGTGAAACCGTACAGCACCGAACGGTACGAAGCGATGATCGAAGCCATCGGATTCAGGATGTAGGTCAACCGGCGCACAGGCAGCGCCAGACCCCACACTTGACCCCATTCGGGCAGCAACTCTGCCGGGTAAAAGATGGGCGTGAGAAAGAACCAGGCCTGCATGATGACTTCCATGATGACGCCGGTGTCGCGGTAAAAGACGTTGAGCGTCGCCAGGATCAACGCGATCCCGATGGTAAAAGCGATCTGCACCAGCATGATGAGCGGTAGGTAGAACAAATTGGCCGTGAATGGCACGCCAAAGACAGCCATAAGCAAGAACAAAACTGGTAGCGCCAGCAGGAAATTCACAAAGTTAGAAAACACTGTCGAGATCGGCAGGATTTCGCGGGGAAAATAGACCTTTTTGATGAGGTGGCCGCTTTGTACGATGCTGTTCAGCGCGCTCATGACGGCGGTGTTGAAAAAGTTCCAGGGCAGCAGCGCGCACAGCCCGAAGAC
>CAZYPJ010000121.1:9197-11012 GCA_964649365.1 uncultured Anaerolineales bacterium
CTGTTCAAGCAGAATGTTGCTTCGTTCCATCAAAAACTTGGGGATGGTCGTGTTGGGCAACATCAACGTGAACACCACAGTGAAAACCAGCATCAAGAGCAGCGGGTTCAGCAGCGACCACACAAAGCCCAGCACCGAGTGCTTGTAGCGTACTTTCAAGTCGCGCACTACCAGGTTCTCGATCAATTCGCGATAGCCCCACACCTCGCGGATTTTGGCGATCATGGCAGGGCCTCCGAGGTTGGGGTGTCGGCAGGTTGGTGCTCCCAGCGCGCGGGCATATAGATGGCGCCGTAACGCTCGGCCACCTGGCCATTTTGCACCTTGAAAGGATAGTAGAGCGATTGGTGATCGTAGGCGTGCTCTCCGGCGGCGTCGTGGATCGCCGCCGTGACATAATAACCGCCCTCCAGCAGTGGGAGCGTGTCCACTGTGTAGCGCACCTCGCCCTCACCCTCGATGTAGGGAATATCAAAGCCGGCAAACACATTGTTGGGGCCGCATAGATGCAACCCATCATTGCGGTGGATGGCCAACCCGAACATGGGGCGCTCGATGCGCTGATGGGCATGATAGCGGATGGCGATGGTCATCGGCTCGCCGGTGGTGAGCAGCAGCCGGTCGCGCCCCTCGCGGTCGTAGAAGCGCACTTCGACGATCTCGACCTCGCGCGATCCCCAGCGTTTGCGATAGCGCGCCATCGGGTCGTCATCGGTAGGGGTTTCTTCCTCGGTCGCGGCCTGCGGTTCAGGCTGAGATTGGCGCTCGGCTTCGCGTTCGGCCATCGCGGCGGCCTCGTCGTGTTCGCGCCCCGCCTGTAAGTAGCGCCCGATGACCACGTCGCTCAGGTTATCCTCGCGCACCTCGCCGTGATCCAGCCAGATGGCGCGGTCGCACAGCGAGCGCACCGCGTCGAGGCTGTGCGAGACGAACACGATGGTGACGCCCAACGCTTTCATTTCGTGGATGCGCGCTAGGCATTTTTCCTGAAAGCTCTGGTCGCCCACGGCCAGCACTTCATCTACCAACAACACATCGGGGTTGACGTTGATGGCGGTGGCAAAGGCCAGGCGCACATACATGCCCGAAGAATAGAATTTGACCGGGATGTCAATGAACCGCTCGAGCTCGGCGAACGCCACGATATCTTCATAACGACGCGCCATCTCGCGCCGGCCCAGGCCGATGACCGAGCCGTGTAAAAAGACGTTCTCGCGCCCGGTGAGGTCAGGGTGAAAGCCCGCGCCCAGCTCCAACAGCGCCGAGACGCGCCCTTGCACGCGCACCGCGCCAGTGGTTGGCTCCAAAATGCGTGTTAGCAGCTTGAGGCAGGTGCTCTTGCCCGATCCGTTCGAGCCGATCAGCCCTAATGTTTCGCCGGGCTTGACGCTGAAAGAGACGTCGCGCAAGGCCCACAAGACCTCGTCCTTGCGACGTTTGCCGCGCCGAAAACCGTTGACAACCAACTCCTGAAAGGAGCGTGGCCGGTCGGGCTGGAGGATAAAGCTCTTGCTGGCGTTAACGACCTCGATGGCGGTCATGGCAAGGTTTCTTTTCGTGGGATAGGCGCATAGAAAAAGGGCGATCTGCTCGCGCCTCGATGCGCCATCTGCGTTGAGCAGCGCGATTATACCATTGCGACATGGGCGAGGCAAAGACGGCTATCCTCTCACCGCGCTAGATGTATTTGCCCGCATCGCGGAGGGAGAGGCGAGGAGTACAACAAACCACAAGGCCGCAGATTATGCATCTGCGGCCTTTGTCGGGGCGAGAGGATTTGAACCTCCGACCTCACGGACCCGAACCGTGCGCGCT
>CAZYPJ010000122.1:0-10983 GCA_964649365.1 uncultured Anaerolineales bacterium
AGATCGCGGCGGTAGCGAGCGAGGCGGATTTCATATCGGGCCTGCGGACCGAGCCCGAGACTGACGGCCTCAACTTGGCGGTAGTCTGTGGGGAGAAGAGGAATCGGAGGGGGGTCGGGAAGGTAGAAAATCGCCAGAGGCCGTCTATAGAGTACAGCCAGGTCACGAGCTTGCTTAACAGTGGGCTGGTCGTCACCCATTTCCCAACTCATGAGGCGTTCGACTGTGATGTTCATCTTGCGCGCCGCAAGTTCAGGTTCATATCCGGCGGTTTGTCGTGCCCACAAAAGCACAGAGGGCGTAAGAATGGCTTTCTCGGATGGCATGTTTTAACATCCTTCCTGTGGACACACCTGAGCGGCATTTGATAATTCTGCGATAACGGCATTGTAATTCGCCTAAGCCGCAAACGCAAGAAGATTAACCGTCTTGCTGGACGTTTTCACTCTTTCCTTGTTCAGTAGCCCCACGTATCTACCATCACCCCACCAGCATTATATAGCCACGCCTCGTCACCGGAATCGTTCCAGATGTAGGCAGTCGTCCAACGTAGATCATCGGGCGGGTTATTGACGGCGTCGGGGCCGCTATGCACTGAGACAGAACCATTGGCGGCCAGGACATAGCCCGATGGGAAGGTGTACCACTGCGAGCCGACTACACTTTCGATGCGCCAGTTGGTCATGGTCTGAGCGGCAGGGCCGTTATTGGTGATGGTGATGTATTCGTCGCGGCTCGAATAGCGCAGCCAAGAAATGACGAGTTCATTAGGCCCGGGCGTATTGGTGCGGGTAGGCGTCGGGGTAAGACTGGGCGTTGCTGTGCGCGTCGGCGTAAGCGTCGTGCCCGGCGTGAGTGTGAGCGTTGGCGTGGGCGCGCGAGTGACGGCGGAAATCACCAGGGGCAGGGCAACGCGAGAATCGCCGACAGGGGCGGCGACGGCAGGAATGGACGAGGCCAAGAGCAACACGATAGCGAGGGCAATCAGGGAGCGACGCATGACCAACAACCTCCGTCATCGTCGGCGCCGCTCCCCCCAGAATCGGCGCGAATCAAAGGTGAACTATAGATACAGAATACTCTCGATTCAACCCAACGTCAAGCGCAAAAAGTAGCCGCGATCGCAAATCGCGCTTCTACGGAATCGCCAGCGCCCGCCGAGGGTTGGCGACCAGCAATTCCTCGATCAGCGTCTCGGTGGCGCCCATCTCGGTAAGCAGGGGAAGGAACTGGTCGCCCAGCACGGTGTAGGAGCGCATCGCCCCGCCGCCGGGCGACCCCGCTTCGTACCAGCCCGTATCTTGCGAGATCAGCAATTGATCCTCATATCCGCGCTCGACCAGATCCATCACCAAGCGGGCGTGGGCGTCGAGCGTCAGCGGGCCGTTGCCGATGCTGTCGTACTCGATCCACGCGCCGCGCTGGGCCAGCTCGATATGGCGCTCCATGTCGGGGATTTGATCGGCGTGAACGACGATGAAATGGGCAGGATCCATCTCTTCGGCCTCGATCAGGTCGAGGCATTCGCGCGCTGCCACGTCGTGGGCGGTGTGGCAAGCCACCGCCAAGCCCGTGGCGCGGTGCGTGATCGCCGCCGCCCGCACGATCACTTGCTGGATGGGCAGCAGCGGGCCAGGATTGACGGCGATCTTGATGAACCCCGGGCGGATGTCGGTACCCTCGATTCCCTGCTCCCACTCGGCGATCCAGCGTTCGGCCAACGCCTCGGGGGCCAGGCCGAACACGTCAGCGGGGATGTGCGGCTCTTTGTACAACCCCGTGTTGGTGAGGATGTGCAGGCCGGTTTGTTCGGCCAGGCGCGCCAACACGCGCACGTCGCGGCCCAGGTAGGCCGGAGTGCAATCCACAAACCCCGTGAACCCTTGGGCGCGCAATGCCTCCAGATGGGGGTGCATCACGCGCACCACCTCATCGCGATCCCAGCGGTGCGGGCCGGTCTGCGCGGCGCCAATGAAATCTACTAGGATGTGCTCGTGAATCAGCGTCTTGCCCAGCGCCTCGGGCGCGATAGGGCCGAGCACGGTTTGGATGATGGCCATTGTCTTGCTCCTCAGCTCAGCCGAGCGTATCCCACGCGGCCTGCAATACGCGCATGGCCGGCAACACCGAGGCGACGTTCACCTCCGGCGCGCGATCCTGGCGCACTGCCTCGACGAATTCGCGATCCTGCAACAGATTGGGGCTGGGGGCGGCGGCGTTGTCGAGCACGACGCCCTCCTGGTTGAGCAGCTTGCCGTGGTCGCACACGATGGTATCCTCCAGGCAGATGAGGCGGTAATCGTGTATGCCCCAGTGCGCATTGTGCGACAAGCTGATATTGACCAACACGCCGTCGGGCGAGCGCCACTGTAAATCCACGTCAATCGGAACGCCCAGGCCCGGCCACGGCGCGCCGAACTGGGCGCGCAGATCGTGGGTCTCCGGTTCGCCCAGCATGGTGAGCACTGCATCCACCGTATGACAGCCATGATGCCAGAGCAGGTTATCTGTCCAACTGGCGCGTTCGGGCGTAGCGTGGACGTTGCCCCGCCGGATGAAGTGAAAGCAGGCGATGACATGCAGCGGATGCAGATCGCCGGCGGCGATCTGGCTGCACAAGGCGCGTTTGCCTGCTTCAAACCGCTCGGTGTGGCAGATCATCAAGCGCCGGTCGAGCCGCTCGGCCAGCTCGCCCAGGCGTTCGGCGTCGGCCAGGCTCAACGCCAGCGGGATTTCGCACAGCACATGCTTGCCGGCGCACAGCGCCCGTTCGCTCTGCGGCGCGTGCAGCGGGCTGGGCGAACAGAGCACCACCGCGTCGAGATCGGGCCGCTGGAGCGTCTGCTCCAGATCATAGCTCACGTGAGCATAACCGTGCTCGCGGGCGAATGCTTCCGTGGCCTGCACGCGCACGCCCACTACTGTATCCAGCTCCACGCCCGGGATGCTGGCCAGGTGACGACTGTGCACGCCAGCGATGCGACCATAGCCCACCATGCAGATCTTCATCGGCGCCTCGCCTGTCGGCTAGAAACACCCCAACTGGCAGGGCTTGACCCGCAAACCCAGCGCCTCGCAGATATTGGCGACGCCCAGACGGGGGTATTCGAATTGCTCGGCGATCTCCCACACGGCCGCGCAAGCACTGCGCCCATGGGAAGCCTGGGCCAGGCGCGCCGCCTCGAGCTCGGGCGGGACGTGGGTCGCCTTGAGCACGATCTTGCTCTTGCCCTCAGCCTTGACGCCATAACCGAACACACCCAACTGGCAGCGATAGAACCGCAGCGAGGTCTGCTTGTTCACCACGTCGCCCACCTCGATGGGCGCAACGCCGAACTTGGCCGCCACGGCGTGGGCGTTGGCGCACGATACCTCGCCGTTCACTGCCAAAGACTTTATAGCTGCAAGAATCTGCTCATCCATATTAGCTCCTCTCCCATCGCACTATGCGAAAGCCATTAGTTCTCACATGCTGAACTGGGCATGATTTCCCAAACACCCCGGCGCCCACGAGGGATGCAACTACGATCATACGGCCATTATTAGGATATGCTGCGAATGACGCCATACACCAGCGGCGGGGCAACCACCGGCTCGTCCGACCAGGCGTAAGCGGCCAACAGCCGCTCACAGGCTGACGCCAACGCTGCCTCAGTACGGGCATGAATGGTGAATAGCGGCTCGCCCGCCGTGACATGATCGCCCACTTTTGGCCCCAGCACGATCCCGACGGCGTGATCTATATGATCGGTCTTTTTGTCGCGACCAGCGCCCAACGCCACAGCCGTCATGCCTACCTCACGGGCATCCAGCGCGGCGATATAGCCGCTGCGCGGCGCGGGGATCGCAGCCACATGCGGCGCGCGCGGCAACAGCGCCGGATCATCCACGATACGCGCGTCGCCGCCTTGGGCGCGCACCCACTCCACGAACTTGGCCAGGGCCGAGCCGTCGGCGATAACGCCTTCCAGCAGGGCGCGGCCCTCTTCGGCACTCGCCGCCAGGCCGCCCAACGCCAGCATCTCGGCGCCCACCACCAGGCAGTGCTCACGGAAATCCGCCGGGCCGCCGCCGCGCAGCATGGCGATGGCCTCGTCCACTTCCAACGCGTTGCCCACCGCCGCGCCCAAGGGCTGGTTCATATCGGATAAGACCGCCGTGACGCGGCGACCCACGCCCTCGCCGATGCGGATCATCGTCTGCGCCAAAGCGCGCGCGTCTTCGATGGTGGGCATGAAAGCGCCCCGTCCCACTTTGACATCGAGCACGATGGCATCGGCGCCGCCGGCGATCTTTTTGCTCATCACCGAGCTGGCAATCAACGGCAGGCTGGGGACAGTGGCGGTCACATCGCGCAAGGCATAGAGCTTGCCATCGGCGGGAGCCAGATCTGCCGTCTGCCCAGCCAGGGCAATGCCGTGCTGCTCGACCAGGGCAAAAAGCTGCTCCAGGCTCAGCGATACTCGAAAGCCGGGGATGGCTTCTAGCTTGTCGAGCGTGCCGCCCGAATAACCTAGCCCTCGGCCCGACATCTTGAGCACCGGCAACCCCACCGCCGCGACCATCGGCAGCACGGTCAGCGTCGTCTTGTCGCCCACGCCGCCGGTGGAATGTTTGTCCACCACGATGGGGGCCACCACGCGCAGATCGAGCGTTTGGCCCGAGCGCACCATCGCCATCGTCAAATCCACCGTCTCGCGGGCGGACATGCCACGCAATACGACAGCCATCGCCCAGGCGGAAACTTGATAATCGGCGATCTCGCCGCGCGTGAATCCTTGGACGAAAAACTCGATCTCTTCAGGCGTCAATTCTAACCCATCGCGCTTTTTGGCGATGATGTCCACTGCTCGCATCGTCACGATCATTCCCCTTTTCGCTTGCGTCTCGCATACAGTTCGGTGGCGCCGGCGGCCAGCGCCAGCAGCCCCTCGACGGCCAGCACCCGCCAGGGAAAGCGCCGCTCGCCGCGCATCGTCTCGCGCATCCGCGCGCCATGATGATAGCCGCGCGTCGAGAGTGGATAGAGCAGCGGCAGTGGCGCCGTCACATCGCCCAGAAAATGCACGATATAGCCCAACAACCAGGCGCGCCCCGTTCCGGGCCGACGCGTCACGCGGCCATACAACCAGGCCAGCGCGCTGCTGCCCGCCCAAGCCCAAACAGTGTGCGCCCACAGGCGATCGCTGGGTGTGACGTGCAGCGCCCAGTGCAGACCCTTGTCCACCAAGTCGGGAAAGAGCGAAGCCGCCAGCGCCGTGGGGCGATCCACCTTGAGCCAGCGCGCAACCATGCTCACCGAGGCGATATGGCCGGGAAGGATCATCGTCGTCGCTCCTTGCCGAACCAAATCCAGGCGGCGAACAGCGTCACGCCCAGTTCGACGATAATCGAGGCGGGCGAGAAATCGTCCAGGCTGCTGGCAAGGCCCGTGGGACCGCGATGCATGGCGTACCGCTTGAACGGCCACCAGAAATAGATGCGCCCCGGGTTCAGGTGAGCGTTGACCTCGTCGCATGCCAGGTGCGCGCCATAGCCCACCGCCCAGCCTGTGGCAAAGCGCGGCCCCGCGAGGCGGCCCGCCAGCCATGTGCTCGACGCCCAGCCCAGCAAGCTGTGCATGGGAATGCGGTCATTGGGCGTCCAGCGGAATAGCCAACGGATCGGCTTGTCTATCAGGTCGGGGAACATCGAGGCAGCCATCGCGCCGCGCATATCGGTACGCGCAACCGCCCCCGCCAGGCTGGCGACGGCAAGATGTCCGGGCAGGATCATGATGTGACTCCACGGCTCGGCTATCGCAACAACTAGATTCTAACCCGCCCAAGTCGAGGCGTCAAACGCAAGCCTCGAAGAGGTTGGGCACGCTCTTCGAGGCTTGAAGGTTACATCGCCGCCATCATCTGCGGCGCCGGCTCGCGCACAGGTTCGGCGACTGGCTCCGGCTCGGCGTCGGCGGCCTCGCCGCGCCAGAGATGTTGCATCTCTTCACAGGAAGTCAGCAGATCGTCGAGTTTGCCGGTCGCTTCCACGCGGCCATCTTTGAGCACCACAATATGGTCGGCGCGCTTGAGCACCGCCCGCCGATGGCTCACTACCAGGCAGGTAGCGTCGCCGCGCGCATCCATTCGCTCCCAAAGGGTGCGCTCGGTCTCGACATCCAGCGCGCTGGAGAGATCATCGAACACCAGCAGCTCAGGGTCGCGCACGAACATGCGCGCCGCGGCGGCGCGCTGCATCTGCCCGCCCGAGAGTTTGACGCCGCGCGGGCCGACCAGCGTATCCCACCCTTTGTCCAGCGTGGTCAGATCGTCTTCGAGCACGGCGTCGCGCAGCGCGCTCTCCAGGTCAGCGGCGCTTTCCGGCACGCCAGCGAGCACGTTATCGCGCAGCGTATCCGAAAAGAGCCGGGGCGTTTGGGGCGTGTAGGCCACCCTGGGCGGCGTGAGATAGACCGATGGGTCGCTCACCAACTCGCCATTCCACCGAATCTCGCCGCGCTGCCTGGGCAACAGCCCCAGCAGCGCCCGCAAGAAAGTGGACTTGCCCGACCCGATCCGCCCCGTGACCACCACCAGTTCGCCGCGCCGCACCGACAGGCTGACGCCCTCTACGCCACGCCCCGAAGAAGGGTAGCGATAGGTGAGATCGGCGATGTCGAGGCGTTCGAGGCGATGCCCAGCATCCTTGTGTGTATAGGCCACATTGGGCATGGGGCCGCTGGTGTGGAGTGGGTGATGCTCCACCAGCGCACCTTCGGGCGCGCCTTGCAGGAAGCCATCCAGCCGATCAATAGCCACGCCTACGCGCCGATGGCGCGCCACCATGTTGCCAAAGTAGCGCATATAGTATGACATCTGCGTCAGATAGCTGACAAAGAGCGAGAAATCGCCCACTGTGAACGCGCCTGTACGCATGGATCGAGCGGCCAACAGCAGCAAGGCGCTGACGCCGATGTCAATGATACTGCCGGTGAGTGAGTTGAACAGCTCGCTCACCAGGGTATCCTTGACAGCAGCCACACGGCGCGCTTCGTTCAGCTTGCCAAAGAGGGCGATGGCCGAATGCTCAGCGCCGGCCACTTTGACGGCCTGCACCGCGCCGAACACCTCGCCGATAAAGCCCGTCACGCGGCTAGTGGCCTCGCGCTGCGCCCGCCGGTAACGACGGATCAGGCCGCTCATGCGGCTGCCCAGCACCACCATCGCTATCAGCGGTAAGATCACCACCAACGTGATGACCGGCTGGATGCGAAACATCACTACCAGCGCCATCAGCGCAAAGCCGATGATGCCGAACACGTCCACAATCGCTTCCAGCCATTCGTTGACATCGTTCACGTCATCGCGAAAGCGCGTCATGGATTCGCCAGACGATTCATTCATCTGCCGCGCGCCCGGGCCATTCACCAAGCAGTTGAGCATGTTGCGACGCAGCAGGAACTCGAATTTGATCCATTGGTCAATGAACGTCTCGACACCGAACGAAAAGATGACCACGCGCGCCAGTTGGCTGGCTGCCAGCAAAGCGAGCAACGTCCAAGCGTTCAGCCCGGCGGGGGCCTGGCCCGACACAGCATCAAAAAAGGCGCGCACCGCCAGGCCCATAAGCAGCGGCACGCAGTGGAACAGCGCCCACAGCGCCGCATTGAGCACAAAGAACCAGGGCCGATAGGTGATCAGCGCCTTGGTATAGCGTCCTAGTTTCATGCAAAAGCCTCCTCCATGCCGGTAGCAAGCAAGTGAGAGAAATGGGAGCACGGATCGTTGACCAGTGCGCGGCGCTCGCCGTGCTCGCCAATGCGCCCGCTATCCATAATCATGATCTCGTCCACGCGCTGCACCGTTGCTAGGCGGTGGGCGATGATGATGCCTGTGCGCCCTCGCAGCAACCGGTCCATCGCCCGTTCCAGCAGCTTTTCCGTAGCGGGGTCGAGCCGCGACGACGGTTCGTCGAGGATGACCAGGCCCGGGTCGCCCAAGAAGGCGCGAGCAAAGGCGAGTAGTTGCGCCTCACCAGCCGAGAGGCCCTCGCCGCCGGCCTTGAGCTCGGTATCCAGTCCTTGAGGCAAGCGGTCGAACCAGTCGCCCATCCCTAGATCGCGCAGCACGGCGATGATGCGCTCATCGGGCACGTTCGGCTTGAAAAAGGTCAGATTATCGCGCACAGTGGCGCGGAAAAGCTGTACTTCTTGCGTTACCATCGCCACGCGGCGCCGCAGGCAGTCGAGTTTCAGGTCGCGCAGCGCCACGCCGCCCAGGCGAATGCGCCCCTCGCTGGCTTCATACAACCGGAACAACAACCGCGTCAATGTGGTCTTGCCGCTGCCCGTGCGCCCCAGCAGGCCCAACGTGCGGCCAGGCTCCAGGGCAAAGGCGATATCTTTGAGCACCAGTTCATTGTCATCCTCATAGTGGAACGACACGTCCTCAAAAGCCAACGGCAACGCGCCTTCGGGCAGACTGGCAACCTCGCCATCGCAGATAGCGGCCTTTTTGGCCATTAACTCGCGCACGCGCCCGATGCCGGCGGCGGCCTTTTGCAGATCCTGAATCTGGTGAGCGATCTGTTCCAGCGGGTTAAAGAGCATTTGAGTATAGTGATACATCAAATAGATCGCGCCCAGCGTAGCTCGCCCCTGCATAAAGAGCCAGGCGCCGATCCCCAGCGCCATCACTTGCGCCAGACCAAAAAGCAACATCGTAGTGCGCCAGGCTACTGTGCGTCCCTTGAAGGCCTTGGTTGCTGTGGTAAAGCAGGCGCGCACGTGGTCAAAGTAACGTCGCAGCGTATACGACCCCGAGGCATTGGCGCGAATATCATCCAGCCCGGCCAGCCGTTCCTCCAAAAAGCCAAACATCTCGGAGAGCGCCTGGCGCTCGGCGGTCGAATCATCCACGGCCACGTTGCGCAAGCGGTTGAGCGTCAGCAGCGAGCCGACGGCAAAAGCTGTCAACGCCAGGCCGACGCGCCAATCTTCGCGGAACAGCGCCGCCAACACGCCCAAGATCAGCAAGCCGCTGCCCAGCAGTCGAATAACGAACTGGGAGAAAAAGTTAGACAGGGCCGTCACATCACCGTCAATGCGCTCGATCATCTCGCCGGGGGTCCGTTCGTTGTGAAAGGCCATATCGAGCGCCAGACAGTGGCGCGCCAGGTCGGCGCGCAGCGCATTGGTGGCGCGAAAGCCCACCTCGGTGCTCAGGTAAGTCGAGAGCAGATTGAGCACCTGCACCAGCAGACCGATGCCGAAAAAGGCCAATGCGGCATAGATCAGCCGCTCGGGCGCGGCCTGGGCTTGGGCGGCGTCAATAAAGCCGCGCACGATCTGCGGGTTGACCAATTGCAGCCCGATGCTGCTGAGCAGCGCCAGCGCCAGGCCCAGCGCCCTGCGCCAGTGTGGGCGCAGATAGTGGGTCAACAGTCGAACATAGGAATTGGGCTTCATACCGAGCTTCTCCTTGGCTAACTTCTCTGCGACCTGAAGACGCAAACGGCCACGGGTCTGTTGTCGTTTCCCGTGGCCGCCGCGCTCTGCGCGAACAAATAAAAACGGCCACGGACCCTGCGCCCGTGGCCGATGAACACATCATCACTCAGCCTACAGGCGCACCTCTCCCACAGATGGCGACATCGCCGCGCACGACCATCAGGGGAGCGTCAAACGCGAATCGTGTTCTAAGCATGCCGCACACCTCCTTGCAGAATTGCTGCTATTATAGCAGAAGAGCGTTATCTTGTCAAGGACTACTTTATAATAAGATATTATCTATCTTGTTACATGATTATATATCCTGATTCTGTTCACAGACCTATCGCCCATTGCAGATTGCCTTCGGAGGCCGATTGCGGCCAGCTCAACGCAGCGTGGCGCTGCAAGAAAGGATCGGCCACGGCCCTGAAAGCGTCGGGTTGGCTCCACATCAGCGGATGGTTGCCCTCGTTGGTCAGAAAAACCTCACTATCGGCGATCTGCGCACGCATATGCGCGAACTGGCGTTCCACATCGGGCAGCATCGCGTCGGCGCGGCTGGCCGTGAGCAACACCGGGCAGCGGATCTCGTTCAGCCGCCCGTGAAGCCAGTCGCCGCCGCGCCCGGCTAGGCGACGGAGCAGTAGGCAATCGGCAGCCACCACCTGGCGCCAATCATCGCCGTGGGCATGGCGCCAGAAAGCCCGCTGGTCAGGTCGGCACTGCGCCCTATCTGACAGGCCGGCCTCGATGGACGCGGGTGGAAAGTATTCGACGGTGCTGTCGGCCACGATGGCGCTGACCATCTGTGGATAGAGAATGCCCAGCCACAGCGCCGCGATAGCCCCGCCGCTGGTTCCCAACACCAAGCAACGCTCCTCGCCCAAGTGGCGCGCCAGCGCCGCCGCATCATAAGCGCCCCAGGCCCACCAATCGGCGGGCCAAAGAGGAACGCGATCCGAACGCCCCGTTCCGAGGAAATCGAGGCAAACCACGTGGTAACGCTTGCTGTAATGAGCGATCTCGCCGTCGTGACAGGCGGAAGATGCGGTGTTGCCCGGCAATACCAAGAGCAGCGGTCCTTGGCCGCATTCGCGATAGTGTAGGCGGTGATAGTCGTGAATAAAGTAAGGCATAATGCTCGCTCCGTTCACTGCAACAGAACATTCCGGCGGTTCGCCCGGGCGAACAAAAAACGGCCCCGGGCATCCTGGTTCCCGTGGCCGCGCGCACATCTGTGCGAGCAAAACAAAACGGCCACGGGCTTGTGCGCCCGTGGCCGCTGACCTCACCATCAAGTCGAGGTGCTCAGGCGACAGGCACACTCCTCCCACGAACAACAGCCACAAAGCCAGAGAGGCTATATTCGCGGGTGCGTTTCGCAAGCATGACCATCGCTCTACCTCCTTACAGATTGGCCGCACTATAGCACAGGGAAGGCAACACGTCAAATCGGAGGGTTTCACCCCACCACAACGTGCGGCGACCGATATACCACCTCGTCGTTCAGC
>CAZYPJ010000123.1:0-7972 GCA_964649365.1 uncultured Anaerolineales bacterium
GGCGCTACCCCGCCCACATCCGCCCCCTGGGTCTGCTCGCCCTGCTCGTTATAGATCAGCCCTGGAAACAATACCTGGCGCGCGATGTCTTGGGCGGTCATGGGGTCGCTCCACTAGAGAAATCAACACTCTTTACCCGGCATTATAGATAAGCGGGCCAGGTTGTCAATGGACGGGGGGAACGCAACCTCGATCTGACCTCACCCCCAGCAGTCGCTTGACGGGGTTCTCGGCGCTGCGGTACAATCCCCTCATCCCGTAAACCCTGTCGAAGATCACACCATCATGGCAAACAACATCCTTGTCACGACGCTCGATGTAGATCGCGAGTACGACATTATCGGCCCCGTCTTTTTCGAGGTGACGGATGCAGGGGGCTTTTTCTCGCAGCAGTTGGAAGAGCTGATGGATCGCTACCGGCTGGAGGTGAGCGCCCTGCGCCGCAAAGGGGCGACGGGCGACCCTCAGGCCGATTGGGCGCTGATCGTGGGCGAGGCCAGCCAGGCGCGGGGGCGGCTGGATTTCGCCTTTTACATCGGCGTGCAAGAGCTGAAAAAGAGCGCCGCCGCCCTGCGCGCCGACGCCGTCATTGGCTTGCGGCAAGATATTGTCCGCACCGCAGATGCGTATCGGCTATAGATGTATGGCACGGCGGTGCGGTTCAGGGCGCGAGGATAGCCGGGTGAAAGGGGCGCTCGTGACGCTATGAGCGAGCAGGCGGATCAAGAAACGGTCGGCGGCGTGACGCTGGCGACTTTTACCCAATGGGTGCACAGCGCGCTGCGCCAGCTCTATGATTTCTCTGCGCTGGAAAAGAACCCCTTGGCCGAGCGGCTGGGCGGCGCCCGAGGCCCGGGCGTCAGCCGCGCCCAGAACCTGCGCCTGGCGCTGCTGACCGCCATTCGCGCCATGCGCCCCCCGCCCGATACGCCGGCCGAGGCCCACGATTGGCGCGATTATCGCATCCTCCAGATGCGCTATGTGGACGGCCTTTCGCCCGACGAGGCCAGGGGGCGGTTGGCGCTGCAAAAGAGTCGCTACTATCACGACCAGGCGCGGGCCATCGAGGCGCTGGTGCAGCGGTTGTGGGGCGATTACCGCGCCGCTGCTGCGAGCGCGCCAGTCGCGCCCGATGCGCTCGCGGGGGCGCCGCAAAAAGAGCTGATCCACGCCGAGACGGAGCGCTTTTACGCCCAGGCCGCGCAACAAGAGCTGGACGCTGCGCAGCTTGTCCAAGAGCTGCGCAGCGTGCTCGATCCGTTGGCGGCGGCGCGCAGCGCGACGTTCACCCTGCAACCCTCGCCGCCGCTGATCCTCAACCGGGCCAACCGTGTGCAGTTGCGCCAGGCCATTCTCCACGCCGTCAGCGACGCTTTGGATCCGCGCCCGGGCGGATTTTATGTCAGCGCCGGGCTAACCGCGCCGGGGCGCGGGGGCCTGCGCGTCCGCGCCTGGTCGCCCCCAGGCGCGCCCCTCGCCGAACGCGACCCGGCGCAGACGACGCGCCAGGAGATGTGCCAACGCCTGATGGCGACGATGGGCGGAAGCTACAATGTGGCCGCCCGTGGCGTCGCCTGGGAGGCGCATCTCGTCTGGCAGGCGGAGGCGATCTCGTCGGTCTTGGTGATTGACGACAACCAGGGCTTTGTGGGGCTGTTTCGCCGCTACTTGACGGGCCACCCCTGGCAGATCGTGGGGGCCGCCAACCTGGCCGAGGCGCGGGCGCTCATCGCCGAGACGCGCCCGGCGGCCATCATCCTCGACGTGCTGATGCCCGAGGCCGACGGGTGGGATTTGATGGTGGCGCTCAAGGCCGATCCCTCCACCCGCGACATCCCCATCATCATCTGCTCGGTGCTCCACGAACCCGAGATCGCCCTCTCGCTGGGCGCGGCGGCCTACCTGCCCAAGCCGGTGACGGAGCAGTCGCTGGTCGAGGCGTTGCGGCCGTTTCGGCAGGGCGCGGGGTAAGGGCTGCGGGTTTCTGCTACTTTGCCGGCGTCAACTCGAGCGCCGCGATTTCGGGGAAGCAGTTGAAGCGGATGGGATAGACCGCCCAGCCAATACCCCGCGAGATGAACACCCCCGTCCCGCGCGACGAGGTTTTCAGGCCGCTGGAGTAGGTCTTGTTGCGCACCGGCAATACCGGCGGCCCCACCAACGGGATGACCACCTGGCCGCCGTGGGTGTGACCGGAAATAAAGAGATCCACCCGCCCCGCGTAGGGGGTATCCGCCGTATCGGGGTTGTGCGCCAGCACGAGGCGACAATCCTCCTCGGGGATGCCGCTTAACAGCGCGTCGAGGCTGCGATGATCTTCCCACAGGTCGCCGGCGCCCACCAGCCAGAGGCGTCGCCCCTCGCGTTCGATGGATACCGCCTTGTGGCGCAAATCTTGGCCGCTCCGTTCGAGCCACGCTTGCGAGCGCGCCGTGTCGGCCCAATGGTCGTGGTTGCCCAGCGTGGCATAGACCCCCAGCGGGGCCGTGAGCTGCGCGAGGATGGGCCACACTCGGTCGATATCCGCCGGGTCGCGCCGATGGACGTAATCGCCGGTGCAAAGGGTCGCATCGCGCGCGATGCGGTTCGCCCGCGCCACGACGCGCTCGATCATCCCCAGCGACATCAACGGCCCATAGTGCAGGTCGGTCAGATGGACGAGCCGCAGCCCGTCGAACGGCTGCGGCAGATGGGGCACGGCGATGCGGTAATGGCTCACCACGACGACGGCGCGCTCGATGAACACGGGGTAACTGCCGATCAGCCCGAGCGCCGCCGCCGAGCCAGCGACTTGCAGGAAGCGCCGCCGGCCAATCTTATGCGGGGGGCGATGGCTATCGCTCCAGGCGGACATCGGCCCCGCCTAGCGCGCGCCCAGCAGGCGCGCGGCCAGTTCCGCATAGACCTTGGCCGCCGCTTCGATATCGGCCAGGCGGATTTGTTCCTCCACGGTGTGGGCGTAGCGCTCCTCGCCGGGGCCAAAACCCACGGTGGGGATGCCCGCCGCGCCCGCCGTATAGACGCCGTCGGTGGAAAACTCCCACTTGCCTACGTGGGGCGCATAGCCCAACACGCGCTCGATGGCGCCGGCGGCGGCCCCCAGCAGCGGCTCGCTTTCCGCCGTGGCCCAATAGGGGAAATACTGTCGCGCCTCGCAAGGGTAGCCCGTATAGCTCACAGCATGGTAATCGGTAACTTCGACGCTGGCCTTGATCCCCTCGCGGGTGAACACGCGGCGGATTTCGGATAGCGCCTTGGCCTCGGTTTCGCCCGTGGTCAGGCGGCGATCAATAATCAGCGCGCAAGCGTCGGGGATGGCGGTGCGGCTGCCGGCCATGCTGGTGATCTCGGTGACGGCAATGCTGCCCTTGCCCAGGAACGAATCCTGGTTGAGCTGTAAGGCCATCATCTCCAGCCCCACGATCACCCGCGCCGCGCCATAGATGGCGTTCACGCCCCGCGCCGGGGTGGAGGCGTGGCACGACTTGCCCTGCACATCTACCCGCAGCTCGATGCGCCCGCGTTGGCCGCGCGCCAATTGCAGGTTGGTCGGCTCGCCCAGCACCACCCAATCGGGCCGCAGCCCCTCCTGCTCGATGACGTGCCGAATGGCCAGCCCCTCACAAGGCTCCTCTTGCACTACGCCCACCACGTAGAGATCGCCGTCGAGCGCTACGCCGCTATCGGCCAGCATCTTGCCGGCATAGACCATCGCCGCCAGCGCCCCTTTCATATCGCAAGCGCCGCGCCCATACAGCGCGCCCTGATAGATCTCGCCGCCGTAGGGGTCGTGCGACCAGCTCGCCGGGTCGCCCACATCCACCGTGTCGAGATGCCCGTCGAGCAGCAGCTTCTTGCCCTGGCCGGCGCCCATGCGCCCGATGACGTTGCCCATGCGATCCACCGAGACCTCAAAGCCCACCTGGCGCATTTCGTGCGCCATCAGCGCCGCCGCCTGGCCCTCGTGGGTGGACAGGCTAGGCGCGCGCACCAGGCGTTGCGCAAAGGCGATCATCGCCTCGCTGTCAACAGGTCGTAACCCTGAAGCCATCTCTCGTTCTCCTAATGAGATGAACACCAAGTGTTGGATACAACATACGCGCACAAGGCGCTATACACCCGTAGTCTAGCCCCTTGCGGGCGCCCGAATCAGTACGCCCCCGAGCCGAACAGCACCGTCGGCGCGGTTCGGAACAAAATGCGCAGGTCGAGCAGCGGCGACCAGTTCTCGATATAGTAGATGTCGAGCAGCACCATCTCGTCAAAGGTCACATCGCTGCGCCCGCTCACCTGCCACAACCCGGTGATGCCCGGCGAGACCTCTAGCCGCCGCATGTGCCAGGGCGCGTATTCGCGCACCTCCTCGGGCAAGGGGGGGCGCGGGCCGATGACGCTCATATCGCCGATGAGCGCGTTCCAGAATTGCGGCAACTCGTCCAGGCTGGTGCGCCGCAGGAACGCGCCCACGCGCGTGCGCCGGGGGTCGTTGCGCATCTTGAAGAGCGGGCCGGTGGCCTCGTTGTGTTCGCGCAGTTGTTTGACCTCGGCCTCGGCCCCCACGCGCATCGAGCGGAATTTGAAGCAGGTGAACTCTTGGCCGCCCTTGCCCACGCGCTTTTGCCTGAAAATCACTGGGCCAGGCGAGTCGAGCTTGATGGCCAGAGCGATGATCCCCATCAGCGGCGCCAGCGCGATCAGCACCAACGCCGACATCAGCACGTCGGTCGCCCGCTTGTACACGAGCTGCCAATCGCGCAGGGCCGGCTCGCGGATGCTGAGCAGCGGGATGCCGTTGAGGTTCTCCATCACCACGCGGCTCAAGGTCATCTGAAAGAGGTCGGGCGCGATGCGCGTGGCCACGCGGCGCTGTTCGCATTGGGTCATCAGGTCGAGGATTTTGCCGTGCGATGTCCACGGCAGGGTGATGATCACTTCGTCAATGGGCTGGCTGGCCAACACTTCCGGCAGCTTGTCGGTGGCGCCCAACGCCGGGTAGCGACCGATGTCGGTCTGCGCCTTGTCGGGGTCGTCATCCAAAAAGCCCACGATCTGGTAGCCGAGTTCGGGGCAGGCCACCACGTTGCGCATGATCGAGCGCGCCGCCTCGCCCGCACCTACCAGCAGCACGCGAGTGATGCCCAGCCCCCGCCGGCGGCGCTGCGTCGTCACCGCTCGTTCGATGGCGCGCGCCAGGCTAACCAGCAACACCACGATAACGCCGGTGTAGATGAAAATCAGCCGGGAATAGTAGCCGGGCGTGAGGATGAACACGATGACGATCATCGTCGCCACGCCGGTGATGGTGCTGCGCAGGACGATGACGAACTCGTCGAAAAACTGCCTGCCGCGCGCGTTGCGGTAGGCCCCTTCCATCCAATACATCAGCCAGAGAATGCCCGTCAGCGCGGCCACGCTCGGCCAATAGACCCGGAACGGCACGTCGAAGGCGGGTTCCACCTGGCGAATCCATTGCAAATCGTAACGCACCCAATAGGCGATCCCAAAAGCGAGCACGAACAGCGCCGCGTCGAGCAGCGGTTTCAACACCCGCCAGGCGGCGTTGCGTGGTTTGTTGCTCATGCCCTGGCCCCCAATAGCTGATGATAGAGCTGCGCGGTCTGGCGGGCAGTGTTGGCCCAGGTGTAGCGGCGCGCCTGCTCCAGCCCAGCTTGCCGTAACGCGCAGCGGCGCTGCTCGTCGCCCAAGACGGCGCGGATCGCCTCGGCGAGCGCTTGCGGGTCGTTGGGTTCAACGATAACGCCCGCTTCCCCCACCACTTCGGGCAACGACGAGCTGTTCGAGACGATCACCGGCGCGCCGCAGGCCATCGCCTCCAACGGCGGCAGGCCGAACCCCTCATAGAGAGAAGGATAGACGAACACATCTGCCGCATTGTACCAGAGGGGCAAATCCGTCTGCGGCACGTACCCCGGATAGATCACTTTGCCCGCCAGGCCCAGGCGCGACGCGGCGGCGTCAATCCGGTCATAATACCAACCCTTGCCCCCGGCGATGACCAGGCGATAAGGCGTGTTCGGCTCACGGGCCAGCAAGAGCGCATACGCTTGCAGCAGCAGCGGGATGTTCTTGCGCGGCTCGAGCGTGCCCAGGAAGAGGATGAAATGATCGGGCAGCTCGTGTTGGCGGCGAAAAGCCTGGATGGCCGCTGGGTCGGCGGGCGCCATCTCTTCGCCCACGCCCACCGGGATGACCGTCACCCGCTCTTGGGCGACGCCCAAGATGCGCACGATGTCGGCTTGGGTGCTGGCCGAGTCGGCGATGACGCGCAAGGCGCGCCGCGCCGTCACACGCACAGCCCTCTGCAAATAGGAACGCTTCAACGGGTGAAAGAGTTCCGGGAACAGGTAAAAGCTCAGGTCGTGCACGGTAACGACTTGCGGACAAGGGGAAAGCAGCGGCCCCACATAGACCGGGGCGTGCAGCAGATCGAGCTTGGCGCGGCGCGCGGCCCACGGCTGGGCGAGTTGCTCCCAGGCGATGCGCGCCGGCGGCGACGCCGTGCGCCACCACGAGCGGCGCACCTGCCAACCGGGGAATGCGGGGGCGCGCTTGTCGAGGAACGCCACATAGCGCGCTGCATCATCCACCCTGGGCAAGTATTCGAGCAGTTTTTGGATGTACCGGCTGACCCCCGCGCTACGGTACGACTCGCTCAGCGAGAACAGGTGGGCGTTCAAGCCTATACGTGGGAGATTGGTCGGCGCTGACTGCATTTGGTTCATGCTGTTCCTGATCGTTCGGGGCGAAAAAGCAGTAACTTGCTGGAAGCGCGATTCATGCGGCGCACAAGGCCCGATAGAGGGCCACCGTCTCGGCGGCGATCTGTTTTTGGGTGTAGTGGGCCAATACGCGCGCGCGCCCTTTGGCCGCCAGGTCCTCGCGCAGCGCCCGGTCGCTCATCAGCCGGGCTAGAGCGTCGCGCAGCCGGTCGGCCTGGCCTTCGGGGAACACCAACCCGGCGTCGCCGATGACGTTGGGAATCTCGCCCGAATCCGAGCCGATCACCGGCGCGCCGCAGGCCATCGCCTCCACCAGCACGCGCCCGAATTGCTCTTTCCAGTTGGGGCGCGTCAGCGAAGGCAACACCAGCGCGTCCAATTCAGCCAGATGGCGCGGCATCTCGGTCGAGGCGACATGATCGCAGAACGTCACGCGCCCGGCCAGGCCGAGCGCGGCGCTGCGCGTCTGCAGGGCCTCGCGGAATGGGCCGACGCCGTAGAGCAGCAGGCGCCAATCGCCCTCCAGGCCATGCACGGCATCGAGCAGCGTTACCAGCCCTTTTTGCTCCACCAGGCGGCCCGCATAGCCGATGGTAAAGGGCCGATCCTCGGCGCGCGGCCCCGCCGGCTGAAAGAGGTCTGGGTCCACGCCAAACTGCGGGATCACGCGCACTATACCCGTATAGCCCTTGCGACGCAAGACGCGGATAGCGTCGCGATTGCCTACAATAGCGCCATCCACTCGCCGATAGACGGTGCGTTCGATCTCGGAAAACGGATAAGGGTAATGGCGCAACAGATTTTGCCAAGTAAAGAACAGCGTCTTGGCCCCCACGCGGTGCGCATCGCGGATAGCCAGGCACGTCGCCAGGTTGTAGGGTTCTTCATCCACATGGCACACATCGGGCCGCGATTCGCGCAGAATATCGGGCAGGGTGGGGTAGAAATGCACATGATAGTGGCCGTTGAACACCACCGGCGCCACCACCAGGCGATAGCCCTGCACGTGCGCCCTTTCCAGCGCCGTAAAATGTCGCCCCTCGCGCCAGTAGGGTGGAACCACCACGGTCAGCTCGATATCCGGATAAGCCGCGATTTCTTCTAGTTTTTTTTGATAGGCGCCCACAATACACGCCTTTGAGATCATCGTCACGCGCAAGTAGCGTTCCCCCCGTCTGGCTCTGCGCTTGCAATATAACGTCTATTCTATCCACGGTGCAGCGCGTTGTAAA
>CAZYPJ010000123.1:7982-10920 GCA_964649365.1 uncultured Anaerolineales bacterium
CGGCTTCTGCCGCCGACCTCACCCCCCGCCAGGGGTACGTGGCGAAGGGAGCCGGCTAGAGTCGCCAGCCGCTCAAGTGGGCAGGCCTCTCTACCCTTTCGTCGCCAGTCGCCGCCTCGCGCCCAGAGGCAATCTAGCCCGCGCATCCGCCGCCTCGGGCGAATAGAGGATTTTGTCCACTCGCCCTTCCCAAACGCGGGCCAGCCTGAAAGGAAGCGCAAAGATGAACGGGATCGAAAAGGCGTAGATCAAACCAAACTTGAACCCGACCCAGGCGCCGATAAAGGTATAGATCGGAACCGACATGCTTCCCGTCAGGCTGAAAATCACGGCGCGCAGTTGCGAACGCACCCTGCCCGTCAGGGGGCACAACGCCATCAGCCAAAGGATATACCAGTAGCCAAAGGCAGCAGCGCCGCACACCAGCCAGGCGTACAGGATGCGATAATACGCTTGCGGCAGATCGTCGCGCCCGCGCCAGATGCGCCAGAGCGCCGCGAGATAGGCTGCCGCGAACGCCGCGCGAGATACCCACATGGTGATGGTGTAGGCCGAGTCCTCATCGGTCACGCTCATCAACAGCATCGCCAGCGCCACCGCCGGCGAGGTGTGCATCCGCCCCGCCTGTTGCAGTACGTTGAGATAGCGCAGGCCCGGCCAGAGCCGCGCAAAGCTGGCGACGGTCAGCGCCGCCGAGATCAACCCGCCCTCCAGGCAGGCGATGAGCCAAGCGCGCCAGGCCAGACGGCGTTTCATCAACAGCAATGTAGCGGGCAACAGCGCCAAGGGGATATACTTGACCAGCCCCCCCGCAACCAGCGCCGCGATCGCCCACGAGTATTGCCGCCGCTCCCACAGATAGACCGCCGCCAGGACGAAAACCATCATCAGTAGGTCGTTGTGGCCCATAGCGTGCGTTTCGAGCAGCACCAGCGGGTTCCAAGCAAAGGCGATCAGCCCGGTGAGCGCCAGCGCCGAGCGGCGGTAGGCCAGGATTCTGTACACCAGCCAGCAGCACACCAGGTATGAGAGCAGCGCCACGCCCTTGAAGGCCAGCAGTGAGCGCACGCGGCTGCCCGAGCCGATTTTGGCGGCCAGGGCGGCGACGAACTCCCACAGCGGGCCATACGGCGAGACGGTCTGAGTCCACTCGCTGAAAAAGGGGAGGTAGGTATCGGTAGGGTAGGCGCTGGGCGGCGCCATGAGCGAGTTCATGCCGAAAACGCCCAGCACGCGCCCGCGCACGACATAGAGGAACACATCCGCCGCGCCGTAGGGATAGACCAAGCATAGGATCAGCGCCGAGACTGCGCCCGTGATCATAACCAGGGCAAAAGACCGCCCGCCCTGCAAGCCGCGACTGCGCCAGATGGCCAGCCCGTAAAGCGCAAAGAGCGCGCCGACTGCGCCAATGTAGAGCGCAAACCCGCGCAGCGAATAGTCCGTAAGCCTGCCCAGGTCGGCGCTGGCGCCCTGCGCGGCCAGCGCGACGAGATCGTAGGGGGCGGCAAACGCGCCGATATAGATTGCTATCGAAGCCAGGCCCAATAGCCCTAGAGTGATAAGATAGGGTCGTTTCATACAAGGCGTTCAATCCACTATCAGCATTCCCAAACGGCTATTGTACACCAGGGGGGCGCAGACGCCAAAGCGCGGGGCGAGGCTCAGGGCAAACAAGTCAACGCGTGTGAGGCCGGAGACGAAATAGAATCGCCCGATCCTTCATTCCTACTTGACAAATAGAAGCGCATATGATAATATATGACTGTATCATATAGATAGACACGTATCATACCAACGGGAGTCTATTATGTGCGGTGAACATTGCGACCGACATGGGCACAGGCATGGCGGCGAGGAGATGGAATGGCACCACCCCTCGGGCGGGTGGGTGCGCGGTTTTGTGCAGCCGCGCGTGCTACTGCTGTTGCTGCAAAAGCCCAGCCACGGCTATGAGCTGATGGAGCGCTTGGCCGGCGGCGCCGATCTGCCCGGCGCCGACCCAGGCTTGCTCTACCGCACCCTGCGCCAGTTGGAGCGCGACGGCCTGGTGGCCTCTTCCTGGGACACGGAAGGCTCCGGCCCGGCGCGGCGGCTCTACCAAGTCACCGATGAGGGGGTCGAGTACCTGCACGCCTGGGCCGCCAAGATCCGCGCCACGCGCCAGGCGCTCGACCAGTTTCTGACCGAATATCAAACGTATTTCAACAATCGAGAGGAGCATTAATCATGCACGGGTACGAAGGACGTCACGAAGGTTATGGTTGTGGGCATCAGGCGCGCCATCATCACGGCGACCATGGTTGCTGCTGCGGGCATGGGGCTTTTGGCCCTGGCATGTTCCACCGGCGCTTTATCAGCCGCGAAGAACGCATCGCCCACCTAGAGCGCTATCTGCACGAATTGCAGCAAGAGGCCAAAGCGGTGGAGGAACACCTCAGCGACCTCAAGGCCGCCCAGGAAGAGTAGGAGCGCCAGCATCCTGCTGGCGAATGGGCCGCCTGGAAGGCGGCGCTCCTGGAATATCCCCGGAGCGCCAATGTCTTGTTGGCGAACGGGCAAGCCGCGCGAGGGGCGCACGATCTGCGTCCCCCGCGCTTATTTCGCCCCGATTATGTGAGCCAAGTCACATTTCGCCCCGCGCAGGTGTGCTATGATCTTGCTAGATTACGAGCGCGCCAGGGAGCGCTAGCATCCTGCTGGCGAATGGGCCGCCTGGAAGGCGGCGCTCCAGGGGGCGCTCGATGAAGGAGGATCGCAACATGAAGATCGTCAAATCGTGGGAAGCCCCGGAGGGCCAGAATCCGCACAGCGTCAGCGCGCGCCCCCTGCATGGGAACGAACACGTCCAGGTAACGATGGTGACGCTCCAGCCGGGGGAGGCGCTCAAGCTGCACGTCACGCCGGTGGATGTGTTCTTTTACGTGCTGGAGGGCGC
>CAZYPJ010000124.1:0-1546 GCA_964649365.1 uncultured Anaerolineales bacterium
TGCGCAAATCCACCCATTCCAGATCAGGATAGATGCCCGCCGGGAACAGACCTACGCCACGGTTAATAGCCTCATCAGTAAAAATTTGGCGGTCGCACTCGTTCTTGAAGCGCGGGGCATTCGGCAACAGCAGGTGCGTCTGGGTGAAATAATCGGCGTAAATGTCAATAATGTCATTGACGATATACGGCCACGTATAATCGCTCCAACCGTCCTCAGCCAATGCGGCGCTCACACAGTCTTCATCCGAATCGTCGCAAGGCTGCGTCTCGCCGAACTTGCCCACGCCAATCTGGATGAATTCGATATTGGGGTTGCCATTGTAACGCGCGGCTAGAGCCGAAATAAAGTTGCGGTACTTGGTCTTGTACACATTATCCCAATAGCGGGGAATCTCAAAGGGAACGGACTGACCCTCGCCAGCGTCGCAATACACTTTGCGCGCGCCCGCCGCAAAGACCCAACTCGGCGTGCGAATGGGTGGATCCGAGACGTTCCCTTCGTTGGCGCGCCCGTTAAAGGTGATGATGCCAAAAGCCGCCTTTTTGCCCTGAGCAACCTGGGCGCTGATAAAGTTGTCGATCTTGTACCAAAGATAGTTACCCTCAGTCGGCTCCAGCTCGTCCCAATAGAACGAGCGATGCCCACCAACCAGGTTGTACTCATCTGGATCGAGGTTGCGCGTGTCGCGCGCGGCGTAAAAGCCGGGCGCGCCGCCAGAAGGAATCCACGCCGGCGCAGGGGCGCTATCGGGCGTCGCAACTTCGACTTGCGGCTCCTCAACGTCACTGACCGCATCCTGAACATCGCCGGGCTGCTGGCGCGCAGGGTCGCGGTCGGGGTTAGCGTCAGACGCTGCTCTGGGGTCGCCCGGCTGCGCATCGGGGTTGTAAGCGGCGACAGGGAACGCCGTTAACAACACGGCAACGAGCAGTGTGAGCAGAGTTGCTTTCAAGTACCGAGTTCTCATGGTTGTTCCTCACTCCAACGATGATAAGGGTTAAACAGCATCTAGGAATATCTCATCATGAGCGAAACGGCGCGGCTGGCTGATGAGGCGAGAGGGCGAATCAGAGAAGGGGGAACGACGCGGCAATTGGACGCCGGTTCCCAGCGTAGTTGTCATATTATATCATAGCCAGGGTAGTGGGCAAAACAACAACCGTCCTGCTACATGAGACGAAGTGCGCTGACAAAAGTTACGGGGCGCTGGCGCCGCACTACGGCCGCCCATATCGCCTCTCTATTTTAAGTCACTTGGATGAACAAACCGTGATTGTGATGCGCAGCAGCATGACGGATCGTTCATTTTGCCTGGGGCGCGCAAGTACTCGCGAATCGCTTGCGCAATATGGCACGGAGGCGTCTCATAGGGCGTGAAAACGCGTGTTTCGGCCTCAACCAGGGCGCGCGGCAGATCATCAAGGTTGCGGCACCAGATCATGTGGCCCCGGGCATCTAACGCGCCCAACAAATCCTCCTGGTGGCGATCGTAGCGATCAGGGTTGCTCACGCCAATGAGCTTCAGGCCGCGCTGGATAACCTC
>CAZYPJ010000124.1:1556-7910 GCA_964649365.1 uncultured Anaerolineales bacterium
GCCGTGGGCTACCACCAATCGCGCTTGGGCGTAATAGGGGTCGAGGGAGGGAGCAAAGCGAAAATAATCGCAGTGTTGCGGCGCATACGCGCCCCGCCCAATTTGAACAATCACTGGCTCGCTCAGTGCGGGAGCCAGATCGTCCATCCTGCGCACCAGAGCGTCGAAATCGGTAGTGCCCACCGTCACAAAAATCATGGCAACTCCTTCAAGCTCAGAACAAGCGCCCAGCGTACACCGCTTTGGGGCAGCGTTGCTGCAATTCGGGCCATTGCACAAAAAATAGGTTAGCCACCCGATACATAATCTTGCCCGTAAGAGAGAGAGACGTAACGCGCGAGGCCGTCTCGATAAAGATCACCTTTATACCCATAATGCGAGCCAACACGCACACAGGAACAGCTACTGCAGGCCCTGTGCTCAGAACTGCGTCGGGGCGAAACTGTCGCAGCGCGCGCAGCGATTGCGCTCCGCTATGGAGCGTGCGTAGCGCGTCGCGCACAAAATGGTGTTCCTTGCCACGCGGGCGGGTGATACGGTACACCGGCCCAAGTCGACGGATCTTGGCCTCTGAGACTTCATCGTCTTCTACGATAAGATAGCCGTAGGAAAAGTCATCCCCCAGCATATCCACTAAAGTAATCATCTCTTTGGTATGCCCACCTTCACCCAGGGCAATTAACAGCTTGGTCATCGGCGGCTCCTTTTGGCGCGAAAACGGGCGAGAGTTTGTTCGTATAACGCTAGGATCGCCCGAGCTTCGCCTTGAGTTTGCAGATGCTGGATCGCCTCGCGTCCATGTATCCGCGCTTCGCTCGCCAGAGCCAGTTCCAGCTTGGCCGCCAGATCTACAGGCGTTTGCTCGGCCAGATAGCAACCCATGATGCCGCCGATCATCTCGGGCACATCGCCCACCGCTGTCGAGACGACGGGCAGATTGCAGGCCAGCGCCTCCTTGATGACCACCGGCGAGCCTTCACTATCTGACGCCAAAATGAACACATCCGCCGCGTTGAGATAGATCGGCACGCGATCGTGCGGCACGCGACTGACCAATTGCAGATCCGCATCGGGGCGGCGCTCGCGCAACAGATCGTAGGCGGCGCGGATCAGGTCAAGTCGTTTTTCGGGGCGCGGGTCACCCACCCACAGCACCACTGGGCGTGTCTGATCCCAACCCAACTCGGCACGAGCCTCCTCGCGGGGACGCGGCGCAAAGAGATTCATATCTACCCCACAAGGGATGATCTGCGCCGGCTCATAGCCGATCTGACCTTTGTGCTCCGCCGATGTGACAATGACAGCGTCCATCAAAGGAGCTAACTTGCGGCACAATACGCCCTGATAGCCATACATCTCGCCCGCGCCGTGAAAGCTCTGTACCACGGGCAACGCGACCTGCGTCCGCGCGATCAACCCTGCAAAGACGTAATGAGCGTGAACTAGATCGTAACGCACCCACGCCAGTTGCCGCCAGAAACGCCAGTAGCCCCATAGATAATTCCAGCGACTCGCCCGTCCGTTGATAAAGAGCACATCCATCTCGACGCCCAAAGCGCGCAACGCACGCACCTGCTCATAGACGAACGTGCCGAAAGAGCGGTCGGCTTCGTGCGGATATAGATTGGTCACTACTAACACACGCATCGGCTCTGCCTCGATCTCATTCATCCTTGATCGGGTTGGCCAGAAACAGCCCATTAATGATCGTATGCCAGTCTTGATAATACAGGCGCAACACCTGGTGAGTAATAGCGTCCGTAACGGCGCCGAAATCGCCGTTGGAATCCACGACTTGCATCCCCCACGCCACAGCTATGTGCTGATAGATATCGGCTTGCTTCTCCAAAAAATCGAGCGTCTCATCGGGTTTGCGTTCCAACGCTCTACGAGGCGCGACGTCCAACAGATAGGCCAGTGTGGGGCGGGGGCAAAGCGCCCTCAAGAGGCGCGCCGTCCAATGCTTGGTAATCTCGGGTTGGCCGGTCAACGCCGCAAGCTCCACCAAAGCGTCATAGAGATAGCGGTCGCTCACCACAATGCGCCCGCGAAACAAAGGCCATGCGATCTTGAGCCAGTAGGTTAGGAGCAAATCCAACGCGACGAGATGGGTCCATCCTGCGCGCAACAAAGGACGGCTCAGCCAGGCGCTTTTGCGGCTGACTTTGGCTTGGCGGGTGGAGCTGACGACATCGAGGTCGGCGTGTGGCTTGATAAATGGCTTGACCAGGCTGATGACCAAGTCAGTAAGCGCCGAAGATCCTCCCCGGCTCCAGACGATATGGGCGCTTAATTCGCACTCGCGCAGCGCTTGCGTCAAAGTCTCGGCGTGGGCCGTCTTGCCCGAGCCATCCACGCCGCTCAACGTAATCAACAGCGGACGTTGGCTGCGAAAGGGCAACCGTCGCTTGATTCCCGCCAACGAATGGCGCAGGGCATCGAGCGCCTTTTGGCTAGGACGCAGCGCGCGGTCATGATAGACTTTGCGATAGTAGTGCTGCTTGCTAAAGCGGAACGACACCTTCACTGGGAACGATAATTCCTCACCCCCCAGGCGCTGAAGATAGCGCCGAGAGTATCCGGGCGCTCGGCGTTGAGCGCACGCCACAACTTCCGCAGGGAAGGAAGTCCGATCGTACAGGGTACGCTCGATCTCTGCCCATAACCAGATACACGTATCCAGCCCCTCACGCCAACCCCGACGTTCCGCTTGGCGAACCATCGCATCCCAATCGAGCGCGCGCTGGGAGAGGGCATACGTCACTTTCCACACATCGCCCAGCTTGACGGCCTTGTCCTCATAGAAGGCGTGGGCCAGCGTAATGAGCAAACCGTCCTCGGCTGAAGGGATAAGCACCTGCGGGTCATCTGGCGCAGGACGCGCTCGGGCCAACACCTGGACATCATCCATAAATCCCGTGCCCCAGCCCACTGATTCGTGCAAATGGATCGCCGAAATAGACACACCACAGTGAAACTTGCGGAACAAGAACTTGTGCGGCTCTTCGACGTTCTTGACCTCGGCATAGCCCAGATCGCGCAAAATCTGCCGGGCGCGGCGACCATGTTCCAACGCCACCAGGATATCGAGGTTATCCGAACGGTACATCACCGCCGGCGGCAAGCCGGTGGATTTGATCATCACATCGCGAATACCCTCACGCTCGAAGGTTTGGCGCACGGCCATGTAGCCGGCGCGCACTTCGTTCCAGGCAGCGCGCTCGCGGATCAGGGCGTCCTGAAAGACTGGACTGGCGTAAAAGTCAGTCAACACCGGCGCGGGGCTGCTCAACGAAAGCAAAGGCGTCTTATCGGCCTGACAAGCTTGCACCAAACCTTGATATGCTTCTGGGGCAGGCGCAACCAGCCCAGCGACCGGGCGCTCCGGATGCATCATCTGGGCGATGAGGCGAGCGGTGGCCAGATCAATCCTCATGACGCCTCCTCGGGCAGACGATAGATGCCAACGATCTGATTGCGCAGCCAGGCCAGAGGACGAAGCTTAGTCAGGCGGCTATAAAGCAATCCCAACGCATAACTCCAGCGAGTGTGAGACATATAGGCATAAGTCTGATCCACTGTGTCGAGCCAATGCTGCCGGAATCCGGCGGCAGCCAAATCTCGTTTCAAGATGCTTACCGTGTTGGCGCGATAGTACGTCGGGAACACATCCTCTTCGGCAACGCCGACCCGCGCCTTAAGAGTGCGATGCCACGAGACGGGCAACAGTTTGGCCAAAATGAAAAGAGGCGTATATACGGCAGGCGTCTTGAACACGAAATATCCTCCGGGCTTGAGCACACGCGCATATTCGCGAAACGCGACCGGCGGCTCGGCCAGATGCTCGATCATCAAGTAGGCCACCACCATATCGAACGAGTGATCGGCAAAGGGCAAGTGTTCGCAGCGAGCCAGGGTAAACGCATCCAGTCGCGAGACATCGGGGCGATACACATCCTCGCCGACGAGCAGACCAAAGCGCTCTCTACGCTCCTGCAAGATCCAACTCCCCGACCCAGAGCCGGAATCGAGCACAATGGCTCTAGGGCATAAGCACGCATCGAGCTGCGTCGCAAAACGCTCGAACACTATTTTCTGCAAATCGGGATACCAGCGCCGCTCCAGCGCTCGCCGGGTGTTTTCAGAGATCACGTCACAACCTTATCTATGGTGTTATCTCGCGCCGAACGATGCCACGAGCTGTTGCGCGATATGCGGCCAACTATATGGCTCCACCATAGCGCGCGTGCCCGCTTCGCGCAGCCACTTGCAGGCTTCAACGGCGTCAACCATCTGCTCTGGGCCATCCACATAGCGAAACCCTTGGTTGCCCTCAAACAAAACCGGCAGCCCCCCAAAACGCGTCGTCACTACCGGCAGATCGCAAGCCATCGCCTCCAACACGGAAAGCGGGATGTCAATCGAGTTGGTCTCGGCGTTCACCGGAAAGACATAACAATCAGCAAGCTGATAGATCTCGGCGATGTCGGGCACGTATTCGCGGATCACACGCACGCCTGCCCGAGTCAATTCTTCAACCAGGGCGATATCGTGCTCCGTGCTGGTGCTGCCAACGACAATGACGTGCATTCCTGGACGACGTTGCAAATGAAGCAACGACTGGATATTGCGCCCACGATTGAGGTGGCCCACATGCAGCACAATATAATGACGCGGGTCGAGACCGTAACGCGCACGTAACTCCAGCCGCCGGTCGGGCGTGACGGGCGCAAAACGTTCGGCGTCGATCCCCGGCGGTAGCAAGCGTAACTGCCCGCCGAACTCACGCAACGAGTTCAGCGTCGCCTGCGACTGCACCAATACTACATCCGGCTGAAGACGCGGGATCATGATTCGCGACAGCCAGCCATAGCTACGCATTTGCAAAGCGATCATCGCCGCCGGCGCGCCCAAGCCATACAGCTTGAGCACACGGCTACGAAAAAAGCTGAACACCGTAGCGCAAGCGGTTGGCACGTAAAAGATCAAATCGGGCCTGAATCGCGCAATGTGATAAGCGAGGCTGGGGCTAAGCAACAGACGATTGCCCCATACATTGCGAATGCCTCTAGCAGGAAGCGTTTGCCCAAATGCGGTCAACGTCAAGACTTGGTGTTGCTTGGCTAACTCGCGCGCCAAGTGCAGCACGTAATTCTTGATGCCTTCGTCGAATGGTTCGGCCATCCGCTCCGAGAATACGCAAATACGCATATCCCGCTCCTATGGGGCAACTCCAAGATCATCGCCGCGCGATCTAGCCAGAACTTGATGATACAATGCATAGTAGGCGCTGGCAACTTGCTCTGCGCTGAACCGCACGCGAGCCACCTCGCGAGCGCGACGCCCCAGGCGCGCACATAGGTCAGGATCATTCAGCAGAACAAGCAACCGGTCGGCCAAGGCGGCGTCATCGCCGGGCGCCGTCATAAAGCCGGTCTCACCTTCGGAGACCAGATCGGACACGCCGCCCACCCGCGTAGCCGCCACCGGCACGCCCGACGCCATCGCCTCGATCACCGTCATGGGCGCATTTTCTTGCACTGAAGAAAGGGCCACGGCCGAACAACACTCGTATTCAGCCAGCAACGCTTGCCGATCCAACAAGCCGAGAAAATGCACCGCGCCTTGCAGCCCGCGCTCGGCAATAAAAGTGCGCAGTCGCTCGGCATATGCCTGGCTGGTGACGCGCCCGGCGATGTACAGGGCAGCGTCAGGGCGCGCCGCGCGTACCCGTTCGACAGCGCGCACCAGGGTGAACAGATCTTTGATCTCAGTAATAGAGCCAGCGTACAAGATACGCCCCGGTTCGGGGCGATTGGTCAGATCAAAGAACGCCTGGGGCACGGGATTATCTATCCTGGCCCAAGGTACAGAGCGAATCTGGCCATATTCAATTTGCACATGCGTACTGATAGCTACCAACTGTTGCACGCGCGGTAACGCACGCGCTTCATAGTAGGATAACAAACCATAGCGCAGGCGATCATACAGCTTTCGACTGTAAACCTGGCGCTCGCGCGAGAGCACGCCGTGAATGGTATAGATGGTGGGAAGACCCATGCTCGCCCCGACATAGGCGAAATGACCCACATGAGCGTGCACTAGATCGGGCTGGAGGGCGTGTAGGTAACGCTTGAGCCTGCTCACCGCCATCGTCAGATTGGGCGTGATACTTCGGCGCGGCAAGGGCAAATAAGCGACGGTCAGTCGTCCCTCTCCCGATGCGCCGGGAACAGTCATAACACGGTCGGGCGTTTCAGGGTTAGCGGCGATTATGTCCGAATGGCAATGGATCACATGCAGGTCGAGATCAGCATACCGTCGCAACGCCTCGGCCAAATTGACCGACACCAT
>CAZYPJ010000124.1:7920-10591 GCA_964649365.1 uncultured Anaerolineales bacterium
CCCGACACACGGGTCGGATCCTCGGGGTAGAAGGTGAGCATCGCCACCCGCATGATGATTATCCTCAAGCCTGCGAATCGCGTTTAATGGCCAGCAGGCGGAATGAGCGCGCCAGACGCAGCGTGAGTGGCGAGAAGGCGGGTTGTGTGAGCCATTCGTTGGCGATGGCCAGCGCGCCGCCCCTGGCCCCGCCCAGATAGGCGCGCAGCGAAACGCGGAACCCCGCCGCCTCGATCCTGCGCTTGAGTTCAAAGGGCTGGAAAAGCTGCTCGATATAGTAGCCCTGCACCGGATCCACCGGGCATTGATCGGCTTGATATTCGTGCGGCGGCAGCGTTCCGCCCTGCAGAAACTCTTCGACCGCCCGGCGCAGCCCCTCGCCCCACAAGCCGGAGGTATGCTCGGCAAGCGCAGCCACATCGCTGGGCGCAATTTGCGGATATTCGCGCGCGATGATGTCAGCGCGCTGATCTACAAACGAGCGCTCGACGAGATGCCCCTGCACGGTGCTACCCGACGGACCGCGCTCGAACGCCTGCCACAGCTCGTGGGTATGCCGAGTTGTAGGGGCATGCAAGGCGTTGTTGCTATCCGAGATAATCAGCCCGCCGCCGAGCCGCAGCACACGGTGGGCCTCAGCCAGGAAGCGATCTACATCATTAAAGTGCGAGATTGCCTCGTGGACGATCACCAGGTCGAACGCGCCATCGCCATAGGGCAGCGCAGCAACATCGCCCAAGCGCGGATAAACGGGCAATTCGAGGGGCAAGATGCCCAGATAGGTGCGAAAAGTCTCGATCATCCCTTGATGACAATCGAGAGCCTGCACCTCGCTAGCGCCCATCAGCGACAGCAACACCGACATGACGCCAAAGCCGCAACCAGCGTCGAGCACCATACGCCCGGCCACGCCGCCAGGGTACAACGCCACAAGTTTTTCCAGAAAGCGCACATAACGCGACATGTAACGCTCGCCGGTCAAATCGGCGTAATATGTCTTGAACCAAGGGGAATAATGCGCCGCCGCCTCGTGTGTGACGATGTGACGCATCAGATCGAGAATATGGATGGTCTGTCCTCGGTATTGGATGGTCAAGCCATTCATGCGTTTCCCTTTGCCAGGTCAGACACGACCCAACCCACCGCTGCGCCAAGATCGGCCCACACAGGGCAACTCTCGGCCCAGCGCTCGGTCGCTTCGTCGCGTTGATCCATTCCCCGACCCGTGAGCACCAACGCCGTCTTGCACCCCACCGCCTGGCCGGCGGCGATGTCGTTGGCGGCGTCGCCCACCAGATAAGAGCGGGTCAAGTCTAGGCCGAGCGCCCGCGCCGCATAGGTCAACATGCCGGGCTGCGGTTTGCGGCAACCGCACGCCTCATCGGGCCGATGTGGACACCAAACAACGGCTTCGATCCGCGCGCCCTGGGCATTGAGATAACCCATCAAGCGCATATTGATGCTTTCCGCCACCTCATAGCTTAGCAGGCGGCGATTGATAGCCGCTTGATTGGTGACGATCACCACCGGCAGACCGATGCGAGCCAGCTCGCGCAGCGCTTCAATGACGCCTGGCAGGAGCGCGACTTCGTCCCAACATTTCACATGGTCGTCGCGGTTGGCGTTGATAACGCCGTCGCGGTCGAGAAAGACAGCGGCGCGTTGGGGACGATCTGGCGCATTCGCATTGGGGCAGGCGTCATAGCCATTGGCCAGTATCAGGCTGGGCGGCTGTTCGCGCTGGCCGCGGTCGCGCAAGGCGCTGACCAGGGCGTGGTCCAAAAACATATGGATGTCCTCGATCTGCTCCATACAAGTATTGGGCGCGATGATGGGCACATCCACCAGGGTCGCCAAGTTGCCGCCTTGAAAGCCGATGAACCCAATGGTCGTCAGGCCCAACTCGTGCGCCAGCCGGGCGGCGTTCAGCACATTAGCCGAGTTGCCGCTGCCGCTAATGCCCACCAACACATCCCCGGGGCGGGCCAGATTGCGCAATTGCTCGGCCAGGGCGTCGGCATAGCTGATATCGTTGCTGAGCGCAGTAAGCAAAGGCACGTTGTCAGTCAGGCCAATAGCCCGAAAGCGGGGCATGCCCTCGACGTTGGCGCCTTTGTTGAGGTCGTTCACCATGTGCGAGGCAGTGGCGGCGCTGCCGCCGTTGCCACAGACGAACACCTGCGCCCGACGCAGCCGCGCCTCGTGCAGTACATCAATCGCTCGTTCGATCTGTTCCCACGGCAGATTTGCCAGTGTGGCGCTGACAGCCTGCATATATCCCTGGACATAGCTCATCTTGCATGATCCTTCCGATAAATCGCCAATACTTCTCTCAATCGCGCTGGGCGTTGAGGATGACTTTGCTGCCGTTACTTTCCAGGCGAAAGGGCAGTTCGCGCAAGTGGCGTAGAGCGTAGCGCACAGCATCCTGATATTTCGGCGGACAATAGAGCAGCAAAAAGCCCCCGCCGCCCGCACCAGTGATTTTGCCGCCCAGCGCACCGGAGCGTCGCGCAGATTCGTACATTTCATCAATAGTCGAATTGGTAATACGGCTGGCGAGCTGGCGCTTGAGCGTCCAACCCTCATCCATGGTCGCGCCTAGAGCGTCGAGGCGACCCTGTTCAAGATGTCGCCGCGCTTCAACGGCCAAAGCCTTCAGCCCACGCAA
>CAZYPJ010000124.1:10601-10916 GCA_964649365.1 uncultured Anaerolineales bacterium
GCAACACGGCCAGGCGGTCGCTGATATTCGCCACTTGCTCTTCTAGGATAGCGCTGGCCTGCCGCGTGATGCCGGTGTAAAACAACATCAACCGCTCGTTCAGAGCGCGACGCAGATCGCCGGAAAGGGTAATCGGCTCGACCACGACTGAGTCATCAGTCTTGAAGCGGATGAATTGTAGCCCGCCGTAAGCGGCGATGTACTGATCCTGTTTGCCAATGGGCTTGCCCAAAGTTTCGATTTCTATGGCGCACGCCTGGCGCGCCAGAGTCTCGGCATCCACCAATCGGCCCAAGTAGGTGTACATGGCGTGCA
>CAZYPJ010000125.1:0-10845 GCA_964649365.1 uncultured Anaerolineales bacterium
AAAGTAGCTTTGGTGACGGGCGCGGCGCGGGGCTTGGGGCGGGCTTATGCCCTGCACTTGGCCAAGCTAGGGGCCGATGTCGTGGTCAATGACGTGAACTTGAAGGCGTATGAGGAGTACGGCGAAAAAATCGGCGCCGGCACAGTGATGGAAGAAATCGAATCATTAGGTGTGCGTGCACTCGGCGTCGAGCCCGATGTGACCAAGCGGGATTTGGTCAACGCCATGTTCGCTCAGGTCGAGGAGAAATTTGGGCGTCTCGATATCCTGGTAAACAACGCCGGCGGCGTGCTGCGCGGTGGAGATCGCGCCTGGGCTGTGTCGGCGCCGGAAGAGGACTTTCGCTACATCCTCGACGTGAACTTGATGGATACGATCTTTTGTTGCCAGGCTGCTGCGCCAATCATGAAACGCCAGCGTTCGGGCAAAATCGTGACTATCGGCAGCCAGGCGGGGTTGCACGCCCATATCGGCGGCAATGGCGCGCCTTATGCGGTAGCCAAAGCGGGAGTCATTCATTATACTCGTGTCCTCGCCGCCGAACTAGGGCCGTACAACGTCAACGTCAACTGCATGGCTCCGGCGTGGATTCTCTCGTCGCGCGCTATCGCACAGGGGCGCAACTCGCCCGAAACGCGCGCCAAACTGGAATCGCAGATCGCCCTTGGCCGATTAGGAATGCCCGAGGATGTGGCCAAAGTGCTCGAATTCCTGGTGACGGACCTATCGGACTATGTCACTGGGCAGTGCATTTCGGTGTGCGGCGGGTATCTTTTGTTCTGAGGGAATAGGGAACCTTTTCCAAGCCGGGTTCTGGCGGCGGCTGGTTCGGAACCCGGCTTGTGTGTTACATAATAGCACGTCTAGCGATTTCATGGGGGTGACTGTGCGAGATTATCACACATCGCAGTCCATGGCGAGCCGATATCTATGGGTTTGGATATCAGCGACCCTGTTGGTAGGACTGAACCTGACGCTGGCGGTTTGGCCCGCTCTGGCTGATCAAGGTTCAATTGACGAGATCCAGCAGGCGATCCAGGTCAAGGGGCTAGGTTGGAAAACCAAGGACTATGGTCGCACCTTTGCCGCTGGGGATTATAGCCGCGATGTTGTGTCATCGGCTCAACAGACCGCGTCGCTGCGGCCCCTGGCCGACCTTCCAGCCGCACTCGATTGGCGCAACAAGGATGGCAACTGGGTGTCGCCTGTCAAGGATCAAGGGGACTGCGGCTCGTGCTGGGCCTTTTCGGCGGTGGGCGCGACCGAAGCGCACTATGCCATCGCGCACAATTCGCCTGGCAGCTTCCTCGATCTATCGGAGCAGATCTTGGTTTCTTGCTCCGGCAACTATGGCTGCGACGGCGGCGACAATGGCCTTACAGCGCAATACATGCAGACCACAGGCGCGGCCTCCGAATCATGTTATCCCTATATAGAAGCCAACGGCGACTGTGACGACGCTTGTTCCGATTGGCAGGCCGCCGCGGTTAGGATCGTGGGCTACATGCCTGTCGCAAGGGATGTTGCAGCGATCAAGCAGGCGCTCCAGAACGGGCCGGTGGTGTTGAGCCTGGATCTGTATGGCGACTTTTACAGCTATGCCGGCGGCGTGTACGAATACGCCCTGGGCGACTATGAGGGGGGGCACTCGGTATTGGCCGTGGGCTATGTGGATACGCCAGGGCAATATGGAGGCGGCTATTTTATCGTCAAGAATAGCTGGGGCGCCCGTTGGGGCGAAAACGGCTATTTTCGAATTGGATACAGCCAGGTGGATAGCAACGTTGTTTTCGGTCGAGCGGCGCACTTGTATTCGATGACGACCACTTTTGGTGACGAGTACGAGCCAGACAACGACTCGACCCAAGCTAACGCAATCATATCGGGCGAGCAGCAGACTCACAGCATCATGCCTGCCGGCGATGAGGATTGGGTGCAGTTCACTCTCACGAACGCTGCGACGATCACCCTTACTACCTCTGGACCAAATGACGCCGATACCTACCTGTATCTCTATGATGCCAGTCTTGAGCAGATCGAAGCAGATGATGATGACGGCGATGGTTTTTATTCCTTGATCACGGCGACTCTCGATTCGGGTGTTTATTACGTGCGCGTTACTGAATACAACTCCGATGACGTCATCGCTACTTATTATTTGGATCTAGTCGCAAGCAGTGTTTTAACATGCTCAGACCCGTATGAGCCAAACGACGCGGCCGTCCAGGCTATTGGTGCCGTAGCGGGTGAACAGTACGTTGCATGTATCGGCGCCGATTGGGACGAGGATTGGTATCAGATCAATGTGCCCGTCTGCCAACGATTTCAGGTCATGCTGTATGGAAATGGAGAGCGCTGGCAAGCCAATGTCAGTCTATTAGCAGCGGATGGCGTAACGTTGCTGGACCGCAGCGACGTAGTAAATCCTCTATATCCTGCCATGCTTGACTTGCCAGTCGTCGAAGCGGGCGCATACTATTTGATTGTGCGCGGCGACTATCCCGGTGTGGGCTACAAGTTGAGCGCCTCTTTGGATCAGTTGACTTTGTTTGAGGATAATTTCGAGCCGTCAACTGGCCCGTATGATGCCGATCTGGCGTGGGATATAAGCAATCCTCAGCAAAACGCTCAGATCAGTCGCACTGAGGCAGGGCAATTGCGTATCTACATCCCCACTGGCGATGACGAATGCGAGCCAACATCTGCGCCGCGCTACATGCAGACGACGTGCGAAAGCGATTTCTGCGCCGAGACGGCAGTCACGCTCAACGGCGCGCCTGGGCGATGGGCGCAATATGCTGGCTTGTTGCTCTGGCAAGATGTCAATAACTATGTGAACCTGACGAAGAAGAACGATGGCACGATCGTTTTTACTATGGCGAAAAACGGCGAGGGTCACTGGGGGCCGGGGATCGTGTATCACGGTGATGTGGCGAATCTGCGCATACGGCGCGCTGGGACAACGATAACACTCTACGCTGAAGTCGAGGGAGAGTGGCAGGCGCTTCAAACATGGGAATTCATTAGCGGGCCTATTCAGGTGGGGTTGACATCTATTAACTGCATCGGGGATGCCGCCGCTGAGGCTTTATTCGACTATTTTCGTGTATGCAAACCTCTCCCCGCTGATGGGAATCGGATTGCTGTGCCGCTTTTGCTCAAGAGCTAAGGCGAGCGAAGAGGGCGCGAGAGTTATCCGCGCCCTCGTTCTCATTGAGTGTTACGCGCCCGAAGGCCCGCCGAATTCGTTGTTCACCGATTGCAGCAACCCTCGCATATAGCCGATAGACCAACCTTCGGCGGCGTATCGCCCGTGCGCCATCTGCGGCAGGTGATCCGAGATGATGGCGCCGTCGAAATTGACTTCGCGCAGCGCGCGCATGATCTTCCACATGTCCATATAGCCGTCGTCGAGATAGGTCTCGACAAAGCCTTCGGGCATGGGCTTGGTGACGTTACGGAAGTGGACTTTGAACAGCTTTTTGATGCCGCCAAAATAGCGGATCGTTTCGACGGCATCCTTGCCCATTTGGGCGCCGCCCTCTAGCCAACAGCCGACGCACAAGCACATGCCGATATTGGGGCTATCGGCGATTTCGAGCGCTCGTTTGTAGCCCTCGAAATTGCCGAAAATGCAGCGCGGAATGCCGCCCAAGGGGTACACCGGTGGGTCGTCGGGGTGGATGCCGATAAAGACGCCGGCTTCTTCCGCTACCGGCTTGACCCGTTGGATAAAATAGGTGTAGTTATCCCACAGCTCTTCCTCGGTGTACACTCGCCCATGAGATAGCGGCGCTTGCCAAGTTTGCTTGATCCACCAGCCCTCTTTGGCCTGTTCGATGTGAAAAGCGCGCGACTTGGCCCCGCCGCGAATTTCCTCGCGCCCCGTGCTCCAGATGCCGTTGGCCATATGAGCATAGGTGGAATAGTAAATGCCCGCCTTGCCCAGGTTGCGGATATAGGTCAGGTACTCTTGGAGCTTGGCGTCGCGACCGGGCAGGTTGAGCGTGATCTCTTCCATGTTATGGCAGTTGTGGTTGGCCAAACGGTAGATCTTTAGCCCATAGGCCTCGAATTTCTTGCGGAGCGCGATATAGCCCTCGGCGGTGTGCTGGGTGGGGTCGTCCACGCTGGTCATGACCCACTCGATGCCCAATTGCCGGGCCATGAGCATGTCTTCCTCGCTGGCCGTGGGCGGCAACTGTGTGGCGAGTTGAATGCATGGCGTGGAAGAGAAATAGCCAGGCACGGTCGACAAGGGGTACCGATTTTCAGTGCGCATTAGAAGTATCCTCCCATTTCTGCGTTAGCCTTGCGGCTCGAACGGTGTGATTCTAGCCCTATATTGTTTCCAAAGCAAGCATCGATGAAGCCATTTGAGGCCGAAACTTTATATTTCCAATATAATTCTAACGTGATAGAGACCTTGTAGTAACCAAAAAGTGATATAATTGTTGTTGAAGGTGTTTTGTATGAGGATTGCCAAAAGGACAGCGCCGCGAATTGTGTGATCGAGAGGATCTAGTAAGCGCTCAGGGGGCGGGCCATGAAGCTATTAGTGGTAAGTAGCGAGGCCGCGATGGCGGGCCTGTTTGCCAAGATGCTGAGCGAACAAGGGCATGAATTGGTGATGAGCGACGACCCCGCAGCAACCTGGCAGATGGCCCGCGGCGAGGTGGCGCTTGTTGTGTTCGACCTGGGCGAGGCTTCGCCCGATCGCTGGCGCGAGTTGGCGCGGTGGCGCAACACCACCGAATTGCCCATGATCGCACTCGGGCCAGCAGGTGAGGGGGATGATGCTGTCAACGCGCTGCGGCTGGGCGCCGACGATTATGTGCGGCGCCCTTTGCACATCGCCGAGTTTTTAGCGCGTATAGAGGCGTTGGTTCGCCGCAGCGAAATGGCCGGTCAATCGTATATCGCTGACGATGGCGTCTATCTGGAACGACGTTCGCGCCAGTTGGTGCTTGAAGGGCGTAGCGTAGATTTAACCCCGACCGAATTCAAAGTGCTGGAGGTCCTCATCGAGCGCAAGGGCCAGACCATCTCGCGGGAAGAGTTGGTCAAGCGAGTATGGGGCAAAGACGCTGCCTTGGGCAACACCAATCTCAGCCTTTATATTTGGCATTTGCGCCAAAAAGTAGAGAGCAACCCCGCTCGTCCTCGTTTTATTGTCACGCGTTGGGGAGTAGGATATGCCTTTCGCACCGGCGACGTTTCTTCCTGACGGTGCGCTGCTCAGCAGCGGGTGATAGACAACAATCGCCCCGATGCAGTCCATTGCATCGGGGCGATCTATTTCACCTCATTAAGAAGCAATCAACTTGCAGCCAATAGAAACACCGCCACGCGCAAGTTCGTCGAGCCGTAGAGGAGATAAGCAAGGTTATCCATCGGCTCATTTGAATGGCGCGGCCCGCCCGTAAGCAGCCGCCCTCGTGGGCGCGCTGCGCCCAAAGGCAAAGCTGTGAAGGCGGCAGACAACAGCGGCGTGCGGTTCGGCGGCAACGCGGCGAGATGGGTCACGCTTCCTCCTGTCGTTACCCGATACGACGCGTCATTGGATTCAGCCGCGCTGATTGTACCCCCGAAATTACCAACCGCACAATCTGGCTGTGCCTGTCAGATGAGCGCACCCGAAAGGATGGGCTGGGTCTCATCATATCCTAGGCGATACGAGATCATGCTGGCGTGTGCAACTACGGCATGTGCTAGGTCAGACACGCGTTCCTCGGGCATTCCATCGCTGACGAGCGCCGAGACGCTGATCGCTCCTATTACGCTCCCTAGACGATTGCGAATGGGCGCGCCTACGCAGCGCGTATCTAGATTCTGTTCTTGATCGTCCAGCGCATAGCCGCGTTGCCGTATCAAGTTCAGCTCGCGTTCCAATTCGGGGAAAGAACAAATGGATTTCGGGGTGCGCGGCCGCCAGCCGTGCTCCTCGATCAGACGTTTGACCTCCCAGAAGGGCCGATAGGCCAGCATTGCTTTGCCCAGCGCGGTGAGGTGGGCCGGCGTGCGTCGCCCAAGGATGGTGTACATCCGGGGCACCCGCGAGCGTACTGCATAGCCCACATGCAAGACATCGGCCTCGTAAAGGACTGCCAAGTTAGCGTTGAGGCGGGTAACATCGGCCAGATGATCCAAGTAGGCCAGGCCGTGAACGCGCACGTCGAGCTGATTGAGCGCCACGCCGGCCAGCTCGATCACCGCTAGGCCGATGCGATAGACGCCCGTGCGATCCTGCCGCTGCAAATAGCCGCTGGCCTGCAACGTGCTGACATAACGATAGGCCGTCGAATAGGGCAGATCCAACGCTTGCGCGATGTCTTTGACTGTCCATTCAGTGACCACATGACTGAAAAGGTTCAGCACCCGCAAGGCGGTGGCGGCGGTTTTAGCGCCATAGTCTTCGGGCGACTCTTTGTCTTGCTTTGCTTGGTTGTCCACTTCAACCATTGCTATCTCCTCGTGTATTCCTACAAACTGGTAGGCTGATTCTTATTATGCGGAAGATATATCCGTTGACAGAAAGCCGATTCCGCGATAAAAGAATATAAGCTACCAGCGAGCATTCGCCAAATCGGCGACTGTACATGCCGTGAAGGTTGCGGAGAGCGCCTCATAGCGTACAATCGGCGTAATACAGATTGATGAATCTCATTAGAGGAGGAGACATGACCAAACCATTTCGTGGCGTTTATACTATCCCTGCTACGCCTTTTACCGAAAACGGCCAATTGGACGAGGTTGGACTGAAGAATATCGTCGAGTTTTGCGTTGGCTGTGGCGCGCACGGGCTGGTCTATCCGGTCAATGCCAGCGGCTTTAGTACTCTCTCCGACGAGGAGCGATTGCGCGGCTCGCGCATCGTCATTGAGCAGAATGCTGGGCGCATTCCGGTGATGATCGGCGTGCAAGGCGTATGCACTGAGCACGCCATCATGTTCGCCCGCGAGGCGAACGCCATGGGCGCGGATGCCGTCATCGCTATGACCCCTTACATCGTCAAGTTCAACCAGCCCGATATGGTGGTGGGCTATTATCGCGCCATCTCAGATGCGATCAGCATCCCCGTTTGTATCCAGAATCATGCTGTGGGCAGCGAACTATCGGGCGCCACGATGGCGCGTGTGATCAAAGAGGTGGAGCACGTCGAGTATGTCAAAGAGGAGACTCTGCCCGTCACCCACAAGATCACGCAGCTTATCGAGGCGTGCGGCCCCAAGCTCAAGGGGGTATTCGGCGGCGCGGGCGGGCGTTATATCCTGCTCGAATATCCGCGCGGCTGCATCGGCCAGATGCCAGGCTGTCACCTTACCGATGTGGTGGTGCGCCTGTGGAATGCGCTGGACGCCGGCGATTGGGCCGAGGCCAAGCGGATCTATTGCCTGATGAACCCCATTTTCGCTATCGAGACGCAATGCCCAGGGGCGATCTATAAAGAAGTGCTGCGGCGTCGCGGCGTTATCGGCTATGCTGGTTCGCGCAACCAGGCGCCCGATGTGATGGATGAGTACGACCATCGCGCCCTCGACGAAATCCTCCATGACCTGGAGCCGCTCATGACTTGGCGCAGTGAACACGGCACTCTCTACGGGCCGCCTTATCCTACCTTTGGCAAAGCGATTCGCCCTTCTGAGAGCGCGCCGCGCAGCGGCGGCCTCGAACCATTTGATCGGTAGCATAGGGCGGCCAGCGGTCACTCATCAGCTCGTCTCCAGTGCAGAACGATGCGGCTGATGACTGACCGCTGATTACTGAGAACTATCAAGGAGTGCTATGAAGATCATCGATTTCAAGATATTCGTCGTTGGCAACCCCTGGAAGAACTGGGTGTTCGTCAAGCTCTATACCGACGAAGGATTAACCGGCTTAGGCGAGGCTACTGGCGGCCTATCCACCAAGCCCCACATCGGCGACTTGGAAGAGCTGCGTCGCCATGTCATTGGCGAGGATCCCACCCAGCCGGAGCGGTTGTGGCAAAAGATGTACAAGGCGCGCTATATGCGCAGCACCCTGGGTCTCAGCGCCATCGAGCAAGCCTGTTGGGATATCTTGGGCAAGAGCCTAGGGGCGCCCTGCTGGCAGTTGTTCGGCGGCAAGCATTGGGACAAGCTGCGCGTCTATGCCAACGGCTGGTATCAGGGACCGCGCGACCCTGTCTTTTTCGCCGAAAAGGCCGCTGAGATGGTCTCGCGCGGCTATACCGCATTAAAGTTCGACCCGTTCGGCAACGCTTATAAGCAGATCGGCTTGGAGAGCGAGCGGCTGGCGGTGCGCATCGTGCGCGCCATGCGCGAGACCCTGGGGCCTGACGTGGACTTGCTCATTGAAGCTCACGAGCGGTTCACCGTCTCTACCGCTGTGCGCCTGGCGCGGCAGTTGGAAGAGTTTCGCCCCTTCTGGATCGAGACGCCCGTGCGGATGCACGATCTGGAGGGCACATTCGAGGTCGCGCGCAGCATCCGTTTCCCGGTGGCTACCGGCGAGGGGATGCATGAACTGCGCGAATTCGCCGACCTGTTGGCGCCGCGCATCGTGGATATCGTCCAGCCCGAGCCGATGGCGCTGGGGCCTTCGCAATCGCGCAAGGTTTTTGCCATCGCACAGACCTATGAAGCGCTGCTGGCCTGCCACCAGGCGCAAAGCCCATTCTGCACGGCCATGAACGCCCACCATCACGCCTCCGTTCCCAACTTTCTCATTCAAGAGAACTTTGACGATTCGGCGGAGCCGTGGGCTTGGGAGTTGCTCTCGGGCGTGCCGCGCGTGCAAGATGGCTATTTGGCTGTTTCGGATGCGCCTGGTTGGGGTGTGGAACTGAACGAGCAAGAAGCGGCCAAACACCCTTACGGCGAGAAGAACTTTTTGCGGCTCTTTGAAGACGGTTGGGAGACGCGCAAGCCCCCCAAGGACTAGCTCTGGTCTACAGCTTTCTAGCGCCACGGAGACGCATAGCAGCAGAGGTAACAGCGAGGCTACGTCGGCGCCCCTCGGATTTGCCAGGATCGCTCGATTGGAGTTTACTTGGCCTCTATGTGTGTAGCGTTCCGTGGCGATTTTCGTTTGGGGGAATGAGATGGCGAAATGGGGGCTATCGTGGCGAGTGGGATTGGCGCTGGGTATGGCGGCGATTGGCATGGCGCTGGCCAAGTGGTTGCACATCCCTGGCGGCGCGATCATCGGCGCGATGATCCTGACGGCGATTGCCCGCTTGTTGAACGCTCCGCTCGATGAACCACCCTCGTGGTTGCGAACCGTGGCGCGCATCGTACTCGGCCTGACCATTGGCGCTACTGTGACCACCGAGACCATTCAAGCGGTCGCGCGCGCGCTGCTGCCAGTGAGCGTCATGGTGGTGGCGATGATGGCTCTGGGGCTGGTCGTAGCTTGGGCGGTGCATCGTTGGGCGCATATGGCGTTGCCCACGGCGTTGTGCGGCACGGCGCCTGGAGCGCTTTCGGGTATGGTCACTTTGGCTGATAGCCTAGGCGGGGAGGGGGCCGTGGTGGCCAGTATGCACTTGGTGCGCCTGATCAGCGTGAGCCTAATCGTGCCCGCTATCGTGCGCGATTCGTTCACCCCCGCAGGGGCGGCAGTCGCGACGCTTCCTGCGGCGGTCGAAACGGCCAGCCCATTGTTGCGCCTGGTGATTCTACTTGCACTGGGTTTAGTCGTGGGGCTATGGGTGGCGCGTTTCAAGATTCCCGCCGGCGATCTGTTGGCCGGGATGATCGTTGCGGCTCTGCTCAATCCTACTTGGTTGCGCTTGGCCGCACTGCCAGCTGCCTGGCGCTTGTTCGCGCAATGGATCGTGGGCGCAGGGGTAGGCGTCACCGTCACCCGCGAGACGCTGCGCCATTTCAAGCCCTTTGCGCTGGCGGGCGCTCTGATGACAGTATTCTTGATCGCGTCTGGCCTGGGGTTAGGCTGGCTGCTCACGCAGATCAGCGATCTCGATCTGGTGACGGCGTTGGTAGGTTGTGCGCCGGGCGGGGCCGATACGATGATGATCTTGGCCGGTGAATTGGGCGCCGACCCACAGATCGTAGCAGCCATGCACGTTTCGCGCATGTTAATTCTGATGGTGCTGTTGCCGGTGCTCATTAAGGCTGCGACGAACTCGGTCGGCGCAAAACAACCGGCGCGCACGCCAAGCTCGACGCGCAAAGCTGGGAAGGGCTATTCCCCGAGCCAGGGACAATAGGTCGCTGGGCGCCCTGAAAGAAAGCAACGCGAAAAGACGAGACCAAACCGTCTTTCCGCGTTGTTGGCAAAATACTGCGTTTGTCGAACTGATCTCGGCTCAGTAAGTTACGACTCTGGGCAACTGCTTGGCCTGCTCGATCCAGTCCGCTACCGCCGCTTGGGTGGGCAATTGGCGCACGAGCTTTTTCGCCTCGTTGACCTCGGCCAGTTTCTGATAGAGGTTCTCGGCCTTACGTTGGGCCAACTCAGGAACGGTGTCCACACCGGCGGCCTCGAGCAAGTCGGAATACTCCTCGCCGATGCCTATGATGCGAAACAGATCCACGTGGTTCACCCATTCGAGCACCAGCGCATGGCTGATGCCCGTCTTGGCCTCGATCTCCTGGCGACCTTTTGGGGTGGCTCCCTTTTCCAAAAGGTCATCGGTGTTAGCAATGCCCGCATCCTTGAGTTTTTTGGCATAGACTTCGCCCACGCCTTCGATCTTGAGTAGACTCGCCATTGTTCTCCTTTCCTGAATCGGGATGGCGCCGGTGACGCCCACAACCTCTAGCGGATGACCGATTTCGGAGTCGGCTCTATCCGAGTGACGACGATCCTTTCACGGTCGAGCATCTCGGGCACTTGGGG
>CAZYPJ010000126.1:0-2862 GCA_964649365.1 uncultured Anaerolineales bacterium
AAGCTGTACCAATCCGCCCCCTGGGAGGTCGCGTGTTATTCGGACGCAAGAAATCCCTGCAAGATAGCCTGACCAAGACCCGCCAATCTTTCTTTTCCAAGATCGCCGGGCTGTTCCGCGAGCAAGAGATCACCGCTGAGACCTGGGACGAGCTGGAAATGCTGCTCATCCAGGCCGACGTGGGCGCGCCCACGACGATGGCTGTGGTCGAGCGCCTGCGCGCCCGCGTGGAAAAGGAGGGCGTGCGCAGCGCCGACCGCGCCCAGGAGCTGCTCCAAGAGGAGTTGCTGGCGATCCTCTCCAAGCCGCAGCGGCCGTATCTCACGGGCGAGCGGCTGATGAACGTGGTGCTGATCGTGGGGGTCAACGGGTCGGGCAAGACCACCTCCATCGCCAAGCTGGCCAAGTACCACATCGAAGAGCGCCACGAGCGCGTGATGCTGGCGGCGGCGGATACGTTCCGCGCGGCGGCCATTGACCAGCTCAAAGTGTGGGGCGAGCGCGTCGGCGTCGAGGTGGTGGCGCACCAGCCCGGCTCGGACCCGGGCGCCGTGGTCTATGACGCCCTGCGCGCCGCCGAGGCCCGCGAGGCCAAGACGCTGATTATTGACACGGCGGGGCGCTTGCACACCAAGCACAACTTGATGCAGGAACTCATCAAGGTCAACGGCATCTGCTCCAAGCAGGTCCACAAAGCCCCCGATGAGACGCTGCTGGTGCTCGACGCCTCCACCGGGCAGAACGCGCTGGCGCAGGCGCGCTCCTTTAGCGAGGCGGGGGGCGTCACCGGCGTGATCTTGGCCAAGCTCGATAGCACCGCCAAGGGCGGCATGGCGTTCGCCATCGCCAACGACCTGGGCCTGCCCGTGCTCTTTGCCGCCACCGGCGAAAAGGTGGACGATTTCGCCCCCTTCGACCCGCAATCGTTCGTCGAGGGGCTGTTTGCATAGCAAAACCGCAGAGACGCAGAGATACAGAGACACAGAGAAGGAAGGGAACGCGGATGGGCGCGGATAGAAATGAATATCATGCCCTTATGAGGGCAATTCGTGAATTGCTCCTGTAAACGAATATCCGCGTATTCCGCGTTCATCCGCGTCCCAATCCCCATCCTCCGTCCCTCTGTGGTGACTGGGAGGTGTAGTATGACTGTGGCCGAATTGTTACACACGGCGCGGTTCGTGGTGGACGCCGAGGGCAAAAAGACCGCTGTGGTGCTCGATGTCGAGGCGTGGGAAGAGATATTGACGTTGTTGGAAGACCTGGAAGACGCCGACGAGTTGCGCCGCCTGCACGAGACAGATGAAGAGGTCATCTCGTGGGACGACGCCAAGCAGACGCTGCGCGCCAGGGGCCTGAATGCATAAGGTCGGTCTGCGCCGACAGGCGCGGATGACATCACCGCCCTGCCTAAGGAATATGGCGAGCTGGTTGCGCAGCACATCGAGCAGTTGCAGGGCGATCCGCGCCCCTTTGGCTCCAAAAAGCTCAAAGGATCGAACGAGCACAGCTGGCGTATGGGAGTCTATCGTATACTCTACGAAATAGATGATGACGCCCAGACTGTCACCGTATATCGCGTCAAACATCGCCGCGAGGCGTATCGTTAGGTCGAAGGCTGTTTGCATAGGAGATTCACTACGGAGGCGCGGAGTTTCTTGGTTGATTCACAGATTCGCGCCTCGGCATATATATAATCCTATATTGCCTTTCTCCGTGTTCTCTGTGTCTCCGTGGTGAGTCCTTGTGGTAAATACAATAGGAGTGTGTGCTATGGATGATCTACGTTCGCAGTTGGAAGCGATGCAGCGCGAGTTGAGCGAATTGATGGAGCGTCTTTGACCTGGCGGGCAAGAAATCGCGCATCGCCGAGCTGCACGAAGCTACCCTCGCCCCCGGCTTTTGGGATGAGCAGCAGGCCGCCCAAAAGGTGATGCAAGAGATCGCCGCGTTGGAGGGCGAAGTCAACACCTGGACGACGGTCAAGGGCCGCGCCGACGAACTGCTGGAGCTGCTCGACCTGGCCGAAGCCGAAGAGGATGCCGACCTGATGGGCGAGATCGCCGCCGATGTGGCCGAACTCAGCGCGCAGGTGGCGTCGCTCCGATGGGATACGATGATGTCGGGCGCGCACGACCACTGCGACGCCATCGTCAACATCTATGCCGGCGCCGGCGGCACCGAGTCGCAAGATTGGGCCGAGATGCTGATGCGCATGTACCTGCGCTGGGCCGAGCGCCGCAAGTACAACGCCGAGATCATTGACCAGACCGAGGGCGAAGAGGCGGGCATCAAAAGCGCCACGCTCGAAATCCGTGGGCGCAACGCCTACGGCTATCTGCGCTCCGAGCGCGGCGTCCACCGGCTGGTGCGCATCTCGCCGTTCGATAACGCCAAGCGGCGGCATACCTCGTTCGTGCTGGTGGAGGTGATCCCCGACGTGGGCGACGCTGTCGAAGTCGAGATCAACCCCGACGATATCCGCATGGACGTGTTCCACGCCTCGGGCCACGGCGGCCAGAACGTGCAAAAGAACTCGACCGCCGTGCGGATTACCCACCTTCCCAGCGGCCTGGTGGTGAGCTGCCAGAACGAACGCTCGCAATTGCAGAACCGTCTGCGGGCGCTGGCGGTGCTCAAATCGCGCCTGTACGATATGGAGCTACAGCGCCAGGAAGAGGAGCGCGCCAAGCTGCGCGGCGAGCACGTCAGCGCCGGCTGGGGCAACCAGATTCGCTCTTACGTGTTGCAGCCCTACCGCATGGTGAAAGATCTGCGCACCGAGTGGGAGACGGGCAACACCACCGCCGTCCTCGACGGCGAAATAGACGGCCTGATCGAAGCCTACCTGCGCTACATGGT
>CAZYPJ010000126.1:2962-6194 GCA_964649365.1 uncultured Anaerolineales bacterium
ATGCCCTACGAAGCCATCATCGGTATGGAAGTACACGCCCAAGTGGTGACGCGCAGCAAGATGTTTTGCGGCTGCTCCGCCGATTACGCCTCGGCGCCGCCCAACACCCACACCTGCCCGGTGTGCCTGGGGATGCCGGGCGTGCTGCCGGTCATCAACCAGGCCGCCGTCGAGGCCACCATCCTCACCGGCCTGGCGCTCAACTGCGAAATCCCCCCGTTCAGCAAGTGGGATCGCAAGAATTACACCTACCCCGACCTGCCCAAAGGCTACCAGATCAGCCAGTACGATTATCCCCTGTGCATCAACGGCTGGCTGGAAATCGCGCCGCAGGCCGGCCCCAAGCGCATCCGCATCCGCCGGGTGCACCTAGAAGAGGACACCGCCAAGCTGACCCACGTCCCCGGCGCCAGCCTGATTGACTTCAACCGCGCCGGCGTGCCGCTGATGGAGATCGTCACCGAGGCCGACATCCGCACCGCCGAGGAGGCCGACCTGTACCTGACGGGCCTGCGCGACATTTTGCGCTACTTGGGCGTCAACAGCGGCAACATGGAAGAGGGCGCCATGCGTTGCGAGGCCAACATCAGCGTGCGGCCCGTGGGGACTGCCGAGTTCGGGACCAAGGTCGAGGTCAAGAACCTCAACTCGTTCCGCGCCGTGCGCCTCGCCATCGCCTATGAATTCGAGCGCCAGGTGGGCGTGTTGGAGGCGGGCGGGCGCATCGAGCAGGTGACGATGGGCTGGGACGACGAACACCATCGCACCGTGTTCCAACGCTCCAAAGAATCGTCGGACGATTACCGCTACTTCCCCGAGCCGGATTTGCCCCCCTTCGAACCGGCCCGCGAGTGGGTCGAGGCGCTCCGCGCCCGCCTGCCCGAGCTGCCCGCCGCCAAGCGCGCGCGCTACGTGGCCGAATGGGGCCTGCGCGCCGAGGACGCGGCGCTGCTAGCGCAAGAGCGCCCCGTGGCCGAATGGTTCGAGCGCGTCGTGGCCGCGTTATCGCCCGCCCACAAGGGGCGAGACTACGGGAACACGCCTGCGGCGACCAACGGCGCGCCCGTAGCAGCGGCCCTTGTGGCCGCCCCCCAAACGGCGGCCAATTGGGTGCTGGGCGAGGTGTTCCGCCTGCTGCGCGAATCGGGCGGCGAGATCGGCGCCAGCAAAGTGACGCCCGAAGCGTTGGCCGGGCTGATCGGCCTGACGGCCAAAGGGGCCATCAACAGCACCTCGGCCAAAGAGGTGTTCGCCGAGATGTGGGCCACGGGAGAATCGGCGGAAGCCATCGTGCAGCGCCGGGGCCTGGCGCAGATCAGCGACCGCGACGCGCTGGCCCGCGCCATCCGCGCGGCGCTGGATCAGAACCCCCAGGCCGTGAAGGATTACCTGGCCGGCAAGGGCGCGGCGCTGGGCTACTTGGTGGGCCAGATCATGCGCGCCACCCGCGGCCAGGCCAACGCCCAAACCGCCACCGCGATGCTGAAGGAAGAGCTGGAAAAGCGCCAACAGGATTAACAAGATTGATATTTCAAATCCTGTAAATCATGTCCAAAGATAAACCAATCTGTTTAGACAGGATTAACAAGATTTACAAGATTATATCTCAAATCCTGTTAATCCTGTAAATCATGTCCAAAGATAAACCAATCTGTTTAGACAGGACTAGCAAAATTCACAAGATTATATTCCAAATCTTGTTAATCCTGTAAATCATGTCCAAAGATAAACCAATCTGTTTAGACAGGATTAACAAGATTTACAAGATTATATCTCAAATCCTGTTAATCCTGTAAATCATGTCCAAAGATAAACCAATCTGTTTAGACAGGACTAGCAAAATTCACAAGATTATATTCCAAATCTTGTTAATCCTGTAAATCATGTCCAAAAAAGGAGGCCCCCATGCCCCAGATCGTCGCCATTGGCGAGGCGTTGGTCGAGATCATGCGCACCGAACGCGACCGGCCGCTGGACGCCCCGGCGCTGTTCAGCGGGCCGTACCCCTCGGGCGCGCCCGCCATTTTCGCCAGCGCCGCCGCGCGGCTGGGGGCGAGCGTGGGGTTTATCGGCGCCGTCGGGCGCGACGCTTTCGGCGATTGCGTCCGCAACCGCCTGCTGGCCGACGGCATTGATTGCCGCGCCCTGCGCGTCGCCGACGAGCGGCTGACGGGCATCGCTTTCGTGGCCTATCGCAGCGACGGCGGGCGCAATTTCGTCTTTCACCTGCCCGCCTCGGCGGCGGCGCTGGTGGATGAGGAGCAAATCCCGCCCGATTATTTCGCCGATACGCGCTACCTGCACCTGATGGGTTCCTCGCTCACCTTTTCCGAGGGGATGCGCCGCGCCTGCTATCGCGCCGCCGAGATCGTGGCGGCCCAGGGCGGCGTGGTCAGCCTCGACCCCAACCTGCGCCCCGAACTGTTGCCGGTGGAGCAAATCCACGCCATTTGCGAGCCGGTGATGCGCGTCTGCCGCATCGTGTGCCCCAGCGGCGAGGAGCTGGCCACGCTTTCGGGCGCGGATTCGCCGGAAGAGGGCGCGCGGCGCTTGCTGGGCCGGGGCGTGGAGCTGGTGGCGCTCAAGCGCGGCGAGCAGGGGTCCACGCTCTACACCCGCCAGGGCGCGCTCGACATCGCCCCCTACCGCGTGACCGAAGTGGACCCCACCGGCGCGGGCGATTGTTTCGACGCGGCGCTGCTGGTGGGTCTGGGCCAGGGCTGGCCGCTGGCCAAAGCGGGCCGATTCGCCAACGCCGTAGGGGCGCTCGCTACCACGCGCCTGGGGCCGATGGAAGGCGCCTTCCCCCGCGCCGAGGTGGAGGCGTTCATGCGCGAGCAGGGGAGGCCGCTGGAATAGCGGGCAGCTTTCAGCGATCAGCCCGGGCCGTCGTTGCGCGCCCGGCGCGGCGTGCTATACTGAGGGCGACATAATCATTGGCGCAAATGAGGAGTAGGGGTATGACGATGGACGCCCCTGTTGATGAACGCTTCCGCACGTTCACCGAGGAGGAACGCGAGGCCGCGCGGCTCTTGAACGAGCGCCTGGGCGTGCTCGACCCGCAGCAGATCCGCATCTGGCGCGCCATGACGCCCGCGCGGCGGGCCGAGATCGCCTTTCAGGCTTATCAACTGGCGCTCGACGCGGTGCGCGCCAGCGAGCGCCAGCGCCACCCCGAGCTATCCGAAGCAGAGCTGGCCTGGCGCGTGACGCGCCGGCTGCACGGCGACCC
>CAZYPJ010000126.1:6294-10732 GCA_964649365.1 uncultured Anaerolineales bacterium
GCCGCGATCCGCCGAGGCGCCGAACGCGCGGGCCTGCTCGAGACTTGGGAAAAGCTGCTGGCGGCAGCGCATCGCCAGATCGAAGGACAAGAACCGGGAGATGAATCGCTTTAGTAGGGTACAGAGACGGACGCCTGTACTCAGGCATCCGTCTCTACACTAGGCATACCATGTTCCGCCATAATAAACCGAAAACCGCTTGGCGCCCACCGCATCAAGCGCTATAATCATATTATGTTCGCACGCTGGGCCGGATCGGCGCTGGGGCCTCATATCTATGCGAGGAGGGGTAACATGAGTTGTCCAAAGTGCTCGGCAGCGCTCCAGTGGTGGTTGAAAAAAGAGATTACGGTTGACCTGAGAACAGGCAAAAGCGACAAAACCGCTCCCCCTGAATTTGCGGGGGCGTGTTCAGTTTGCCGCCAAGTGTTCTGCCCTGAACATGCCCGTGGAAATCGGTGCCCAATGTGCGGGAGAGCGCTGAGTATCACCAAACCATGGAGCAGATATGACAATCAAGAGATCTGTTGGTGCGGCGGCAGGTACACGCAAGTTGGAGGGCATCACAAGCTGGTCATGCACGAGAAAGATGATCCTTGGGAAGACCCCACTGGCTATCTCGCGTGCGCCGATTGCGGCGAACCCCTGAAAGGTAACAGCAGCCTGGTAGCACATGGGCCGTGTGTGAAATTGGCTTGTGAACGCTGCGGCCATGAGCTTTCCAATGCTGACTCGATTGCAGCCTTACAAAAGCAGGGGTACCAAATCCAAGGCTAGAGGACGCGACATGCCGTGGGCGCGATATATTGCGCCCCTACAAGCGATTCGCCGCCGCGATTACAGAGAGACAGAGGGACAGAGGAATATCCATTTTCTCTCTGTCCCTCTGTAACTCTGTCCCTCTGTGCTTTCTTCCCCGACTTGCTATCCTCCATCGAGCGGCTAGAATAGCCAGGCGGCCATTCGAGCCGCCCACATCCCCCCACGGAGGTCGCCCCATGGTCGAGATCATCCCCTATCAGCCGCGCTGGGCTGACGAGTTCCGCGCCATCGCCGCGACGCTGCGGCGGGGGCTGGGGCCGCTGGCGCTGCGGATTGACCACATCGGCTCGACCAGCGTCGCCGGCCTAGCCGCCAAAGACATCATAGACGTGCAGATCACCGTCGCCGCGCTCTGCGAGGACGCGCTGGCGGCGATGGAGGCCATCGGCTACACCCTGCCCGAGATCCCCTACCGCGACCATCGCCCGCCGCTGGCCGAGGGGCCGGAAAGCGATTGGCAAAAGTGGCTCTTTCGCCCGCCGGCGGGCCAGCGCCCCACCAACACCCACATGCGCGTGCAGGGGCGCGCCAACCAGCGCTACCCGCTGCTCTTTCGCGATTATCTGCGCGCCCACCCCGCCACCGCCGAGGCGTATGCGGAACTCAAGCGCCGCCTGGCCCAACACCTGGCCGACCAAAAGATGTACCCTGAGGTCAAAGACCCAGCGGTGGATCTGATCTACCTGGCGGCGGAGGAGTGGGCGGCGACGACGGGGTGGCAGCTGGGGCCGTCGGACGGGTGAGCGCGCAAGACCCACTCCCCCTGGGAGAGGGGGAACGCGCCTCGGCGGCCTCACTGTTCGATAGGGGCCGTCTCGCGGAGAAAGGCCAGCAGGCCGTTGGCCACGCCGGCGGCCACCCGATCCGGCTCTTCCGTCAGGATGCGGCGGTCGCCGCCCATAAAGCCGGTCTCGATGATGGCGCCAGGGGTGGCGGGGTCAATCTGGCGCAGGGCGTGGTATTGGCGCATGTCGTCGGTGATGGTGTTTTCGTGGAACGCCAGGCCGGTGGCGGCGCCGTACTGCTCGATCAGCAACAACACCAGCCGATCCTCCTGCTCGGGGGTATCGGCGTGGGTCATGCGGGCCACCTTGAACCCCGACATCTCGATGCAGGAATCGTTGTGGATGGAAAGAAAGGCCGCGCCCTTGAAGCCGTTGAGCTTGGGCGAGTATTCGGGCATGATCTCGACGCGATAGCCCTCTTTGCGCAGCAGCTCGGCCACCCGCCGGGCGATCTCCAGGTTGATCTCGACCTCTTGCAGGCCGTCGGGGCAGACGGCGCCCGGGTCGTTTTGCCAATGGCCGGCGACGATCCCCACCAGCGGGGCCGATGATTTCGCCCCGCCCAGCCAGTTGGCCACCGGCTCCATCTCCGAGATCACCAGCAGCACCATGCCGCCCAGCACGACAAACAGCGCGATCCGCACCACGAACGCGATGTAATCCAGCGGCGAACGGCGTTTGTTGATCTCTGTGCGTCGAAACGACATCGGCCACCTCGCATCCAAGATTGGCGCTAGTGTACACGAGGCGGCGGCGCGGGGCAAACAGCGCGGGATGGATCGCGGTATGAGCTGGGGATAGGGTGTCATGCGCACGCCCTAGCGCCTACGAGGGGCGCGACAATGGCGCGCGGCCACGAGGACAAGCGCGCTTCTGATGCGCAAGTGGGCCAAAGCAAAAACGGGGTTTCTACCCGAAACCCCGTTCGCTGTATTCCCGTGGCGAGGCGCCTATTCCTTTGGCGTCTGCTTTTTCAAGGCGCGCAGCACGAGATACCCGCCGCCCACGATCAGCATCAACGGCCCCATCACGGGCAGCATCCGCGCCGATTCGAACGTCACCACCAGCCCCAGCACGATCAGCACACCCGCCGGGATCAACGCCCACTTCATGCGCCCCTGGGTAGTGTTGATGAGCGCCAATAGCAGGAACGTGGCGCCCAAGCCCAGCAAAAAGATGCCGCCGGTGTCAATGGGGAGCTTGATGGTATCCAGTGCAGCGACCAGCGCCAGCGTGGCCAGCGCGCCGCCCGGGATGATGGCCCACCACTGCTCGCGCCGGGTGAGATAGACCGCCCAGAACGCCAGGCTCAACGCAGCCAGGAACAGCGCGCCGCCCAGCGCATCGGCGCGCGGCCATAACTCGCCCAGTGCGATGACGCTGGCGATGCCGATCAGCGCCAGGCCGGGGATCACCGCCCACCAGCGCCCGGCGCGATCGGTCCAGAAAAAGTAGAGGAACACGCCGCCGCCCAGGGCAAAGATCAACACCCACAGCGGGGCCATCACCGAGCCGACGATGCCGAGCGACTGGAGCAGGAACAGCGCCCCCAGCGTGATCAGCACCAACCCCCAAACCAACGGCGAACGAGCTTGATTCATGAGTCCTCCTGTAGTTCTTGGCAGTCAGTTATCAGTGGTCAGTGATCGCTGACCACTGATTGCTGATAACTATTTTACTGTCACCGAGCCGAGGCCGGTTTTGATGGCCAGCTCCACGCGATTGACGGCATAATCGTATTCGGGCGAGCGGTAGGCGTTTTCGCCCACGCGCGGAAAGCGCGCTTCATCCACCGAGGCCGAGCCGAGGCCCACCTCCACCCGGATGCTGGCCGCCACGCCTTCGGGCAAGCGCAATTCCACCGCGCCCAGCCCCGATTCCACTTGCGCGCGCACCACGCCCATCGCGGGCAAGGTCACGGCGCACGAGCTGAGGCCCGTCTTGAGCGCGAACTCGCTCACCGTCAGCCCCTCCAGGTCGAGCGCGCTGGACGTGAGGCCGCTTTCGACCTCCAGGGCGTAGCTTACTTCGGGGTTGAGGCGCACTTGCCAATCTAGCCCGCGCCGCCACAAGTGCGGAAAGAGCAGCACCGCTGAGCCGCGCTCAGAAGGCTTGAGGTCGAACCCCGCCACGCCGCCCCGGTCGCGCCGGCGCACCTCCAGCCCGCCCATGAACACGCCCGACAACAGCGCGTCGGGGTCGTCGCCACGGCCCAAGTCGAGCCGCCCCGCGCCGTGGTGGATGCTCACGCGCGCCTGCGTCAGCCCCTCCAATGGGATGCTGGCCGCCTCGCCCTGGGGGGCCGTCTCGGTGCGGCTAGCGCTCCACAACACGTACAGCCCCAGGCCGATCAGGAACAGCGGCCAAAGCAGCTTCCACAGGTTGACGTGCAACACCTGGTCGAGCAGTAAGACGCTGCCCACAGCGATGAGGATGATGGCCCAGATTAGGTCGCTCTGTTTCCTCACGATTGTACCTCCTCAACATGAACAATGGCAAGCGAGACCTCGCCCCTCAACGCCCTCTCCAAAGCGGGGAGGGGAGGAGTGGGTGGGCTGCGCCCCCTCCCTACTTGTGGAGAGGGCGTTGGGGGGCGAGGTCGTCGTCTGCTCTCTCTACGCGCCCGCCCCGCGCGGGTTGCGCGGCGCGGGGGTATAACGCGTCATGCCTCTACGACCCAACCCCAATCTCTATCGCCCGCGATGTTGCTGCTTGCGCTTTTCCCGGCGCTGGCGGAAGCGCTCCTCCTCCCGCGCCTCGCGCGCGGCGGCTGACGCCTCGCGGTGGGCCTGGTTGCGTTGTTCGTATTGCTGTTGCCGCGCCGCCTGCGC
>CAZYPJ010000127.1:0-1767 GCA_964649365.1 uncultured Anaerolineales bacterium
CCACGTTCAGCGGGCCGATCACGGCGTCGAGCGTGGCGTTGACGCCCTGCACGATCTCGCGGTAGCTGCCCTCGAACTTGCTGGCGTCGCCGCGCGTATCGAGCTGGCCCGCCACGGCGGCCCGCGTCAGGCGGTTAGCCTCGGCCACCAACCCCTGCAAGCTGGCCCGCACCGTCGCCATCGCGCGCCCCAACACGTCGCGCTCGCTGCGCGGGGCGATTTCGGTCGTCAGGTCGCCCTGGGCGATGCGTTCGGCGGCGTGGGCGGCGCCGCCAATATAACCGGCCAGGTCGTCAAAGGCCCGCCCGATCTCGCCCACTTCGTCGCCGCGCGCCGCGATTTCGTCGCGATGGGCGGCAAAGCCAGCCAGGGCGATGTCGCCGGTGGTGAGAGTGTGGGCCGCCTCGATCACCCAACCCAGCGGTTTGGTGATGGATCGCGCCATCAGCCGCCCCAACCCCAGCAGCGCCGCCGCCACGATTCCCGCCCCCCCCAGCGCGCCCGCCAGCGAGCTGCGCACCTGGGCGTTGCTTTCCTCCAACTCTTGCGCCACCACCATCACCCAACCCAACGCCTCGCCCAAGTCGCCGGGCATGGCGTGCATGGCCAACACCGCCGGGTGGCCGTGCAGATCAACGAGCTTGTCGCTCCAAAAGTCGCCGCCTTCCTTGAGCTTGGCCAGCCAGCTTTCGGGGGCGGTCTGCAACAACTGCTTTTCATCGGCGGCGTACAGGATCACGCCGTCCTTATCGAGCAATACCGCCTCGCCCGTCTCGCCGACCTTGACCTTGGCCAGCGTGTCGAACACCACCGAGACATCCACCGTGCCGCGCATCACGCCGATGACCTTATTACTCTCGGGGTCGCGCACGGGCGCGCCGATGTCCATAGCCCAACTGCCCGTCGAATCGTCATATTCCACTTGGCTCACATAACGGGCGCCCTGCCCCTGAGCGTAGGCGCTGGCCCACCACCCCTCGTCGGCCTGGAGGTAATCGCTGGTGCGGCCCGTCATGGCCACGTTGAGACCCTGGATGTCGGTGACGAATACCTCCACCTGGGTGGGGAATGCCTTTTGGAACGTCCGCAAATGGTCGCTCACCGCGTTGTTGGCGATCTCGGTCGCCAATTCCTCGACGCTGGCATCCTTGTCCATCCAAGCTTTATCGAGCTTGGCGATCTCGGCCTTGATCTCGGCGGCGTCGCGGCCCTCATAGGCGGCGTTAGCGGCGGGCACTGCCTCGACTATCGAAGGCGACAACGCCAACGTTTGCAGCGCGTCGGCGCTGCCCAACACCTGGTCGCTGGAACGCAACACGGTTTCCTCTGCATAGCCCATCAGATACTCGCCCGTCTGCCGGATGATGGTCTGGCGGGTGCTCTGGTAGGCGTAGCCCGTCAGCGCGCCCACCGAGAGCAACGCCAGGGCCGCCACCAGGAAAACGATCTTGTTGCGCATTTTCCAGTCGTTAAAACGTAAGAAACCCGAACTCCCCCGTTGCGCTCGATTCACCATCTGCCCCCCACGAGAAAAGGATAAACGGAAACACACTCATCTGTGTGGCTCCCTCATAGTGTACCAGGCGTTGGGGGGCCTGACGTAAATGGAGCGCCAAGATCGCGTGAACTTGGCGTCAAGGGCGGGGGCAAAAGTTTGGGGTGAGGGAGCGCCGCCTTCCGGTCGGCGCGTAGCGCCCGCAAGGGGCGCGGCTACGAACGCCACACAGCGCCCGCAAGGGGCGCGGCTACGAACGCCACACAGCGCCC
>CAZYPJ010000127.1:1867-10691 GCA_964649365.1 uncultured Anaerolineales bacterium
GCTACGAACGCCACACAGCGCCCACAAGGGGCGCGGCTACGAACGCCACACAGCGTCCGCAAGGGGCGCGGCTACGGTAGTTTAGCGCCTTGTGCGCGATTTACGGCGCCGATGGCGTCTGCCGCAGGGTATGGCGCGCAAGCGCAAAAAGGCCCGGCAGACCGAAATCTGCCGGGCCTGGCAAGTTTTGCGTATAACCTATTTGGTCGTGATCGTCAGGCTGGCGCCGGCCGAGCGCCCGAACACGTCGGCAAAGTACATCTCGTAGGCCGTGGCAGGCATCACGCTGTATTCGCCCGGCGTGGTGCAGCGGATCGAGTAGGTGTACTCGTAAACGCCTTTGGCCAGGTAGCTGGCAAAGAGCGCCACCTTTTCATCGCGCAGCTCGGTGTGGCTGGGCCAGTTCCACCACCAGTAGCCGTAGCGGTCGCGCTTTTCGGCCTGGTCCGCCTTGGTGAACTCGGCGCCCTCGGCCAGGGCGCTGGTGGTGAGCAGGCTGGTGTCAATGGCCTCGCAGCCAGCGGGCAGCGGGTCTTCGAGCACGAAATAGTACAGGTCGTGCGGCGCCACGATGGTCAACTTGACGTTGATGACGTCGTTCACCGCAGCGGCGGTCACGGCCATTTTCGGGTTCTTTTCCAGGGTGTACTCGCGGTAGACGCTGACGCCCCGGTCGAGCGCCTGCACCTTGTTGGCGGGGAGATAGTAACGCAGGAAGGCGCTATAGTAGAGCATCCCCTTGCCCGCAGTGCGCTCGATGGCCACGTCGTTATCCATATCGGCCCGCAGCTCGCTCACCGGCACCTCGGCATAGATCGGCTCGTCCACGGTGGACGGGCTGACCGCGCCCGCCGCGTACTCGGCGTCGTTGATGACCAGGTTATAGTCATAGTCGGCCAACAACTCGCCGGTAGAGACCATATAGTCGGTGAGCGCCAGGATGGCCCACACGTTCTCTTGGGTCGTCTCCCAGCGGCTGCCCTGGCGCGCTGTCATCAGCCAGCGCACCACGTTGGGCAAGGTACTGTCGCTGGGTTGGAGCTGCACCAGCGCCTTCAAGATGATCGAAGTGCTGCGCGTGTCGGTGTTCATGGCCCAGCCCACCCGCTCGGTCTCTTCCCAGTGTGTACCGGCGGCGCTGAGGACCGCTTCTTTGGCGATGGCGTTCAGCAGCGCTGTGGGCCGGGTGGCCTCGTCGGGCGCCAGCGTTTTCAGCGTCATGGCGAGGTAGGCTTGCGCATAAAGCGACATCGTGTCGCGCTCGTCATAGAGCTTGACGGCGCGGCCCAGGTCGCCCTGGCCCGACACGGCCAACGCATACAGCACCGCAGCGCGCTCATCGTGGTCGGCGCGCGTATCGCCGGGTTCCTGGTCGAGCCAGTTGTAGAGGAAGGCCACCGCGTTCTCGACCACCGAACCGGCCACCACGAACCCGGCCTCTTTGGCTTGCGAGAGGCCCAAGAGCACGTAGGCGGTCAACTCGGGCCGGCTGGCCTCGTTGCCCCACCAGCCCCAGCCGCCGTCGGGGTTCTGCAAGGTATAGAGCCGCTGCAACGCCACGCCCACCTGTTGCGGCAGGGCCGCCTCTAGCTTGGCGTTCTTGACGCCCAGTTTTTTGAGCGCGGTGTAGGTGGCCACGTTGGGCAGGAAGCGGCTGACGGTCTGCTCCACGCAACCATAGGGATAGGTCTCCAAGTAGCGCAGGCTTTCCTTCATGCCGGCGGCCAGCGACGGCTCGAGCAGCACTTGCAACTCGCCCAGGGTCTTGTCGGCATCCTCGGGCACGCGCACCATCTCGACCGTGCGATCCTCCACCACGCCGGCGGTGCCCACCGTCTCGGCCGTGCTGACGTGATAGACCGGCAGCCTCATGCTCACCGCGTCGCCATAAGAGCCGCCTTGCACGGTGAAATCGAGCCGCGCTTCTTCCACCGCTTTGGCGACAGCGGGCCACGAGACGGTCTGGACGCCGCCCGCCGGCACGGTGATGGTCTGCTCGGCGTTGGTCACATCCAGCCCTTGGGCCTGGAGCGAGACCTTTAGATCGAGGCTCTTGATGGTGTTGTTGTTCACCGGAGCACCCAGCATGGGCTGGTCGCCGATGACAAAGAAGCGCGGCGTGATGGGCCGGATGAGCACATCCAGCGTGCTGACGATGTCCTTTTTGGCCGCGCCCACTAGGGTGTCGGCGGTGATGGCCTGGCCCGTCATGCGCCAGGTGGTGAGGTTATCGGGCAGGGTCAACTCGACCCTGGCCTTGCCCGAGGCGTCGGTCTTGACGTTGGGCGCCCAGAAGGCCGTATCGGGGAAGAGCGTGCGCACGGTGGGGCCGCCTTCGCCGCCGCCTCCGCCGCCCTTGCCCTCTTTGGCCAGCTCCAGGTTCTTGCGATCCACCGAGAGCGCCAACGTCGCCGCCGTAGCCACGCCGTCGCCGCGCTCGCGATAGAACGTCTCGACGATGTTGGACGAGGCCGCGCCCACCAGCGACTCGACGGCCAGGTCCACCAGTTGCAGCGAGACCTCGGCCTCGACGCCCTTGCCCTGATAGTCAAGCACTTCTACATCATAGATCGCTTTGTCGCGCGGCTTGTAGTTGCCCGATTTGTCGGGCGTGAGGCGCACCGTCAGTTCCTTTTGCTCGGTGGAGACGGGCAACTTCACATAACCCAGCTTCATCGAGGCCAGCGGGTTCTGGGCGTCTATGCCCTTGACCATGAACACCGAGACATAGACGTTGGGCGCGTAATCCGCCGTGATGGGGATGCGCACGCGCGCGCTGTTGGTGGCCAGCTTGATGATCTTGCTTTCCAGCACGTGGCCGCGCTCGATGGTGAGCAGCGCCGTCACCGCGCCCTGATAGGGCGAGGGGATCAGCACCTCGGCGGCGTCGCCAGGCTTGTACTGCTTTTTATCGGCGATCAGCTCGATGCGGTCGTCGTTGCGCTGGCCCCAGTTCACGTAGGCCTGGTCGCTCACCCACAAGTAGGCGGCGCTGCGCACTTGGTTCTCGTTGGCGTCCAGCCCTTTGGCGACGATCTTGTACACGCCGCCCACCTTGGGCGTGAACGTCGCCACAGCGCGGCCCAGGTTATCGGTGGTAATGGTCTGCGTGGCCACCGGCGTATCTTTGACCTGGTTTGACCAGTAGTAGCTGCCGTCGTCGGCCTGTTCCTGCACGCTGTACCATTCGTGCTGGTTGAACACCACCTCCACCGCTTGCTTGGTGACGGTGAGGCCCTGCGTATCCACGGTGATGACATCCACCGCTTGATCCTTGCCCACCACGCCCACATATTGCTGGGGTTGCAGGCCGATGTAGAACGCGCCCTTGTGCACCGTCGCCGAGGAACGAGCGCTCACTTCTTGATTGTTCACGTCCACCACCGAGACCTCCAGCGTGTAAATCTGGCTCTGGAGGTACTCGCTCAGGTCGGCGGGCAGGCTGAGCGTGAACTTGCCGTTGGCGTCGGTCTTGCCCTGGCCCTCGGTGAGGAACTCGCCGTAGGGCGTCCACGATGTGCGGAACGGCTGATATTCCCAATCGGAGAAACTGTACCAGCCCTGGCCTTCCCAGCGGTCGAAATTGTATCCTTCGTGCATTACCCGCCAGGTGACGTTGGCGTTGGCCACCGGCCCGCCAAAGAAGTAGGTCGCTTCGGCGGTGGCCTTGAGGGTATCGCCGTGCATGTATTCGCTGCGCCCCAGCGCGTCGGTCTTGTCAAAGGCGACGCTTACCTGGAACTCGGGCTTGCGATATTCGGCCACTTGGAAATCGGCGCCAAAGACTTGCTCGTCGTAGGTGGCGTTAAAGTAATAGTAGCCCAACGCAGCGTCGTTGCCCAGCGTGAACTCGCCGCTGAACGTGCCCATCTCGCTCAAGGGGATTTCCTCGCGGGCCACTTCGCGCCCCTGGCTATCAATCATCACAATCGAGACATTCTGCCGGGGCTGCGGGATGGTATAGTGCACGTCGTCTTCGGCGCGCACGACGCCCTTGAAATAGATCGTCTGCCCCGGGCGATAGATGCGCCGGTCGGTGTAGAAATAGGTGCGATACGCCTCGGTATAGTAGGCGCCGTCCAACCCAAAGTTCCAGATGTCAATCCCCGACGACCAGTTGCGCGTCACCGCCCCGGCCTTGTCGCCCGTGGCCAACACGATCAGCGGCGACCAGGGGTCTTGCTTGGGAAAAGTCGCGCTGGCCAGGCCGTTGGCGTCGGTCTTGACCTCGCCGACCCGCTTGGCAGTGCGGTCATAGATGGCCAGCGTCACGCCGGCCACGGGCTGCCCCGATTTGAGGTCGGTGGCCCACACCAGCGCCTCGGTGGAGGTGCATTTGAGCATCAAGTTGTAGGGCGAAAGCACCATCACGTGCTTGTCTACCCCCTTGACCTGCGGCGAAGAAGCCTCCAGATAGTACATGCCCGGGGGCAACGCCGCGCCATTGTCATCTTGCAGTGTGACCGAGACCGAGCGCGTGGCGTTCAGCGGCGCGTCCACTTTATGCGACCAAGTCGCGAGGCGGTCGGCGGCCTTGGGGCGATACTTGTCCCACGTCTCCCAGTTATCTTCTTTGTGGAACGCCAGGAAATCCGCCGTGGAGAGGCGATAGAGCGCCACGTCCACCCGTTCGACGTTGCGATACCACACATAAGCTTGCGGCTGGTTGTAGGCGTTATAGCTGCCCGTCTGCGATTCGGCGGCCAGCTCGATCATCGGGTCGTAGGGGCGCGTGGTGAACTTGAACGAGAAATCCTTATCCAGCTTGCTGCCATAGCGCCCCGTCAGGCCAGCCTTGACGGTGACGGTGTAGAGCGTGGAGGGGCGCAGCCAGGTGGAGACGTTGGCGACGGTGTCGTTCTGATCCATCCAGATATACATGGACGCGGTAGGAACGATGGTCACGCCTTTCATCACCACTTCTTGGCTGATGGGGCTGGAGAAGGTGATGCGAAAGCCGTCGTTCATATCGTGATCCACCATGCCGTTGCGCGGGCTGGTGGCCGTCACCGCCAACGCCTTGGCCACGACGAACTCGTTGACGAGCGTCTCTTGGGTCGCCGCCTGGCCGGTGGCGGCCTGGGCGCCTTTGCCTATCGAAATCTGATAGATCTCGCCTAGCTCCAGCGGCTTGGCGGGCTGGAACGTGAGGATGTTATCCTTCCACGAAAAAGAGCCGCTGGCCTTTTCCTTGCCGGCGCGCAACAGGCCAAAGGCCGCCTCGGCGGAGGCGTGGTTCATCGGCTGGTTGAACACTACCTGGATGGCCGTTTTGGGGTCCACATGCGCCGCGCCATCTTCGGGCGCGGTGCTTTCCACGCGCGGCAACGAGGTGGTGAACGACCAGCGATAATCTTGGGCCAGCAAGCCGCCGGTGGTATCTTGCAATTGCCCCTTGACGAGCGCAGTGTAGGTGGCGCCCGCTGCCAACGGCTTGGCGGGTGTGAATTCGTAGGTGGCGGTGTTGATCCAGCGGCCCGACCCGACGATGGCCGGCTCGAACGTCACCGGCGCGGCCAGGTCTTTTTGTTCCTTCACCTGGACGAGCGGCACGACAGGCCGGTTGAACGCCACGCGGATGGGGGTATCGGTGGCCACATCCTCCGACTGGTCGGCGGGCATGACGTTCGCGACCTCCAAAAAGCCTACTACGTTAAAAGTGAACTCGACTGGCTTGAGCATCGCCATTTTCAGCGCGTTCATCGCCGTCGTGGCCACCGTGACGCGGTAGGTCGTGGCGCGCGCCCAGCCCTCGGCGGGCGGCGTGTAGCGCAGCGTGCGCGGGTTATCCCATGAGAAAGTACCGTTGATGGCGGGTTCGATCTTGAACGCGGCCTCGGTAGAGGCGCGATCCATATCCTGGTCGAAAATCAACACCACCGCGCCGTTGGGGCGCAGCTCCTCGCCGCGTTCGGGCGTATAAGCCAGCACGCGCGGGGCCTGCGGAGGGCGCGGGGTGGGGCTGGCCGCCGGCGTGGCGCTGGCGGCAGGCGTGGCCGAGGCCGCCGCTTTGGCGGCGGGCGCGCTGGTAGCGCCCTTTTCCCCGCCCTGGGTGGGCACAGAGGTGGCCGTGGGCCGCGCTTTCGGCCCGGCGCAGCTTGTCAACAGCATGGCGCACAGCACCAACAACGAGGCCATCATCCACAACAAACGGTTCCTTCTCATGGCTTGATCCTTTCTATCCTTCACGCCCGCCGAGCGAGCAATATGCACCATTCACGCTTATCTTAACAATTTTAGCGCCGACGCGCAACCACGTATTCGGTTCCCTCTCGCCGTGGGAGAGGGTTAGGGCGAGGGCGTCCGTTCCGTCACCTCGATCTCGACAATCGCGCTTTCCACTACCTGCCCCGAGGCGTTCGCCCCCACAGCCTGCAACGTGTGCCGCCCCGGCGCGAGCGGCCACAGCGCCCGGTAGGGCGGGGCGGCCCAGGTCTGCCACGCCTGGCCGTCTATCCGCAACGTGATGGGGCGCGCCTGCAACTCGGGCGTGGCCACCGCCACGATCTCGATCTGCTGGTACACGCCGGGCAAGGCCGGCGTCAATTGATAGCGACTGTTGCGCGCTGGCCGCGATAGGTAGAGCGCCTCGCGCCCCTCGGCCTCTGGCGCGGCGGCGACTAGCGCCGCATCCGGCCCGTCCACCACGGCGCGCTCGGCCCCGACGGGGGGCAGCGGCAGGCCCTTATCTTCGGCCCAGGCCAGCGCCTCGACGGGCCAGAACGTCACCGGGCGCACGACGCGCTGATCCGCCGGGCAATCGGCCAGGGCCGCTTGCCCGGTGCGCGCGTCGAGCGCCACAAGGCGATGCAAGGTGCAGGTTGCAGTAGGACGGCTCTCGGGCAGAAAAAGTTCCGTCCGGCGGTGCGAACAGGCCGGGCCGGGCAATTGCCCCGATTCGGCGCAGATGGTCGCCTCCACCAGCCCCGGCGGGCGGCGGAAGGGCGCCGGCGCCGTGCGGTGCGCGGCGCGCATAATGGCGTTCCAGATCGGCGCCGCGCCGGTGATGCCCGTCACCTGGCGCATCGGCTCGTTGTTGGCGTTGCCCACCCACACCCCCACTACCAGCTCGGTGGAATAGCCCATCGTCCAGTTGTCGCGCCATTCGGTGGTGGTGCCCGTCTTGGCCGCCGCTGGAAAGCCCACCTCCAACGGGCTGCCCTCGCCAAAGGCGGGCGAGCGGGCCTCGTTATCGGCTAGGATGTCGGTCACCAGGTAGGCCACGCGCTCGTCGAGCACGCGATCCTCCTCCGCCTGCCCGGCGACCGAGGGCCGCGCCTGATAGATCACTCGCCCCTGCGCGTCTTCCACGCGCTCGATATAATAGGGGCGCACGCGCCAGCCGCCGTTGGCCAGCGCGCCATAAGCGGCGGCGAGCTGTATCAGTTGCACCTCGCCGCCGCCCAGGGTCAGCGCCAGGCCGTAGGTCTCGTGCAAGTCGAGCGTGGTGATCCCCAGGCGGGTGGCCATCTCCATCAGCGCGTCGGCGCCGATGCGATCCAGCAGCTTGACGGCCACCACATTGTACGAACAAGCCAGCGCCTGCCGGAGCAGCACCGGGCCGTGATATTGGTAATCATAGTTCAACGGCACATAGGGCCTGCCTTCGTGGCTGAGGAACGAGGTGGGCACATCCGAGATCATGGTCGCGGGCGAATAGCCGCGCTCGAACGCCGCCGCATAGGTCAGCGGCTTGATGGCCGAGCCGGGCTGGCGCAGCGCCAGCGCCGCGTTCATGGCGCCGTCGTTGGCGGCGTCGAAATAGTCGGGGCTGCCCACCATCATCCGCACGGCGCCATTGTAAGGGTCGAGCGCCAGCGCGGCGGCGTTGTGCACGTTGTGGTCGCGCATATCGGCGGAGGGCTTGGCGAGGGCGGCCAACTGGCGGCGCACGGCGCCCTCGGCGGCGTGTTGCAGGTCGAGATCGAGCGTGGTGACGATGCGCAGCCCGCCCCGGCGCGCCACATCCTCGCCCACCAGCGCGGCCAACTCGTCGCGTACAATCATGCAAAAGTGGGGCGCTTCGATGGCAAAAGGGGCGCTGGCGAATTGCAGCGGCTCGGCGTAGGCCAGGTCGGCTTCTTCAGGGGTGATGTAACGTTGCTTGGCCATCAGGTCGAGCACCACGCGCTGGCGCGCTTTGGCGGCGTCGAGATGGATGAGCGGATTGTAGGCGCTGGGCGCTTGCGGCAGCCCGGCCAGCAGGGCGCACTCGGCCAGGTCGAGCTGGGCCGCCGGCTTGGCGAAATAGGCCCGCGCCGCCGATTCGACCCCGTTGGATAGGTTGCCAAAGTAGGTCTCGTTCAGGTACAGCGCCAGGATTTCGTCTTTGCTGAGGATGGCGGTGAGGTACACCGCCAGCGCCGCCTCGCGTATTTTGCGCTGCCACGTCTGTTCATAGCGCTCTGTGGGGCCGAGCGCGACATTGCGCGCCACTTGCTGGGTGATGGTGCTGCCGCCCGAGACGATCTGGCCGCTGCGCAGGTTGAGCCACAAGGCGCGCACGATGGCTTTGAGGTTGACGCCCGGGTTGGAGTAAAAGGTGGCGTCCTCGGTGGCGATGATGGCCTGGCGCAGCGCCAAGGGCAGCTCGTCCACCGTTAGCGGACGGTGCGCGCCAGCGTCGGGGTCCATGATCTCGTAGAGCGTCTTGCCGTTGCGGTCGAGGATCAGGCTGGAGGGAACCACGCGCCCGCCGGCGCGCAACGACGCGGCGCTGGGCAGCGGCCACAACGGGGCCAATACCCAGGCCAGGGCGGCCAGCGCCAAGGCGACCAGCGCCCCAGCCCCGTACCCCACCCATCGCCAACGCGACGCCCGACGC
>CAZYPJ010000128.1:0-1115 GCA_964649365.1 uncultured Anaerolineales bacterium
TGGCCCACATATGAACAGGTGATTACGCATTGACAGTGCTCGCCCCTTCCAATACCGGCAACGGGACAGAACCCCTCTCGCGCATCTTCTCCACCTGCTCCCGCACCCACGGATACGTCAGCCCAATCCCCTCCTCCAAGAACACCCGCGCGCGCCAGCCGATGGATTCGATGCGCGCGTTGGAAAAGTTGCGCGAGCGCACGCCCACCGGGCCGGGCACGTGCCGGATGTGGATGGTTTTGCCCGCCACCTTGGCAACGGTGGCTACGAGTTCATCCACGCTGACGTATTGGGGACAGCCGATGTTGCGGGCGCCTGCGAGGGCCGAGCGCATCCCGCGGTAGATGCCGTCCACCAGATCGCTGACGTAGGTGTAGGAGCGGATGGCCGAGCCATCGCCCCAGACCTCGATCTCACCGCCATCGGGGGCCTCGGCCACTTTGCGGCAGATGGCGGCGGGGGCCTTTTCGCGCCCCCCCGTCCACGTGCCCTCGGGGCCGTAGGTGTTCTGGAAGCGGGCAATGCGCACGGCCATGCCATAACGCCGACCGTAAGCCTGGGCGGTACGCTCGGCATAGAGCTTTTCCCAGCCGTATTCGTTATCGGGCAGGGCGGGGTAGGCGCCCGCCTCGGTCATCTCCGGCTCGCCAGGGGCCATGTCACGATAGACGCACACCGACGAGGAAAAGAAATAGCGCGCGATGCCTGCTTGGGCGGCGGCGCTGATCATGTGGATGTTGATCAGCGCGCTGTTGCGCATGATCTCGCATTCGGCGGAATGGATAAAGCCCATGCCGCCCATGTCGGCGGCGAGCTGATAGACCTCGTCGAGCGGACCGTAGGGGCCGGGGGCCACGGCCTGACGGGCCTGATCTGGCTCGCGCAGGTCGAGCAGGGTGAATTGATCGGCGGCGCTGGGGGCGAATTCGTGGGCCTTGATATCCACGCCGCGCACCCAGTAGCCTTCGGCCTTGAGCCGCTTGACCAGATGACCGCCGATGAACCCGCCAGCACCACAGACCAGAGCACGTTTCATGGCAACAGTTCCTCCAAATGTCAGGCTACTGCGATTGCGCAGGGCCAGCAGCGAACAGCTTGAGCGCGATAGCGCGCGG
>CAZYPJ010000128.1:1125-8138 GCA_964649365.1 uncultured Anaerolineales bacterium
GCATTCTGGTCGGGGAGGAGCTCTGGCGCATTCCGTGACCGACACGCTATCGGCCGCGACCGGTCGCGCCCCTACGATGAGGCATGTGTGTTGAAAGGTTGGTGATTCGGGAAAAGACGGCAAGTAAGTGCGCGTTAGATCACGCCCTCGCGCTGGCACGCAAAATGTCCTCTATGGCCGAATGGGAGGGGATTAGCAGCAGGGACAGAAAGACAGAGCATTGGACAGGACTTACAAGATTCACAGGATTGATTCGGGAAAACCAATCTAACCCTATCGCTATGTTACGCTAATGGCCGCCAGTGGGCAAGTCGTGAGATCAGCAACGGGAGACATCGTGGCGTCTTGAGGTTGGAATCACTCGTTTGGCTTCGCTCTCCCCCACACAGGCTCCGCCCCTCGGCGCGGACTGGGGGAGAGCGCCGAGAGCGGCGAGGCGATGTGCATTCCGCCGGCCGCGTGGTGGCGATGCCTACACGCGCGGCCCGCGCCTGCGATGCGGCCTCGACGTTGAGGCCCCGTCGCAATCGTTCCTTACTGCAATCTGAGGAGGAGGGATTTGGTTATTTATACCAAACTAATGTCCAGTGTATCATGAGGGGAGTGCAGAATCAATAGGTATAGGGTATATGTTTCGTAGGAAATGCCTTAGAGAATTCTTAGGGAACGCTATAGAATCTATGACGGGCGAGCAGAGTATAGGGTGGGGATTTGGCATCAGGCTCTCTATACCCTAGATCCTACTTTCCTACCGCCGGCAAAGGCGCCCAGGGGAGGGCCAGGGCGATCTCTTGGACGAGTGGGCCGCCGTCGCGCCAGACGAGCGAGGCGCGCAGCGGGATAGCGCCATCAGGCAGGATGAGATCAGAGATGACGGCGTCGAGTTCCAGCGCGACGCCGGCGCCGGGCGCCAGGTCGCCCACGCGCCAGACGAGACCGCCCGATTGTGGTTCGATCTGGCCTACGCTGGGGCGCGACGCCCCCGCCGCCAGGCGATCCAGGCCGGAAAGGGTGATGACGACCTCGGGCATAGCCTCGGCGCCCTCGTTAGCCGCCTCGACCTTGAGCAGCACGCGGCTGCCCGGCCCGACGATAGCCGGTTCGGCGTTGAGCCACAGCCAGGGACCAGGCGTGGCGGCAACAGCGGGTGTGGATGCGTCGGCGGGCGTCGCGCTCGCAGGCGCGAAAGTGGGGCTGGCAAGCGCAGGCGTATCCGTAGGCGCGGGCGATTGGCCGGGTGCGAGGGTGGCCGTCGGCGCGGCCTCGGTTGGCGCGGCGCTGGGCGTGGCCGTGAGCGCAACGAGCGTGGGTGTGTTGGTTTTGTTGCCGGGCCGTGTGGGCAGGGGCGGGACAGTAGGCGGCGCTTGCCCCGGCGGCCAGGGGGCGGGCGGGGTGGCGGGCACGGTCTGGCGGCCCGGCAAGGCCAGAGCAGTGAGCCAATCGGGCGCCCAACGCCCCCAGGGGGCCAGCGCCAACGCCGCCAGCAGTACGATCCACAACCAACGATAGCGCTTCATCAAGCAGATCCTTCCTGAAAGATCTAGAAATCAAGACGCCAAAAAGAGATGGTTAGCCACGAATTTTCACGAATTCGGGATATTCACACTGCCGTACAATCGCAATGGGAACCAATTCGCGATAATTCGTGCAATTCGTGGCCTAGTATCTTGGTTAGTATAGACATATTTCAGGGCGATGTCGAGCGATTGAGCTGCCAGACAGCCAGCCAGCCATCGGAGACGGTGACGATGGGGAACTGCGCGCTGCGGCAGTGCAACGCGCCGGTGACGGCGGCGTAACGCTGGCCGAACAGGGTCAGCGACCCAGCCCCCGGCTGCCCTTGGGCAATGCACAGGCTGCCATTGAACCCGCCGCCATAGAGGTTGCCGTTGAACCAGGGCAGGCGGTCGTTGAGGCTGTACCAGGCCCAACGCTGCACCAGGCGGTCGCCGTCAGCGGAATAGCCCAGGCCGGAGTCGCGAGCAGTCTGGCAAAAGGCGAACGTCCCCGCCAGGTAATCGCTCACCATACGGTCGCCGGCGGCCTCGTCGCCCCAGCCCAGATAGCCGTGGCCCGAGGGCATCAGCGCGCCGTATTCCGAAATGACGAGCGGCAGTTGGCGATAGCCCCGGTCGCGCATCCAGGCGCGAAAAGCGGCCACTTGGGAGCAGAACACCTCCACCGAGGCGTTCTGTTGCAGATCGTACACCGTACCCTGGTTATCGGGCAAGCCAGGGGGGATCTCGCAGCCCCAGCCGTCGCGCACCTCGGGCATGATCTGCACGTGGATATTCCAGGCGTCCACCGGCAACGCCTGCCCGAATTGGGCCTGATATGAAGCTAGGACTGCATCGAGCCAGCGCAGACGCAGCGGCGTGGCCTGCACGATGGCCGCCGCCGAGACGCGCGCAGAGGAATCGCGGCTTTTGATGAACGTGTAGCATTCGTGATAGCGCGCGGCGTATTCGGCGGGCAGGCAATTATCCTGCGATTCGACATCCGGCTCGTTGCCGATCAACCACAGGGAGCCGGGGTTGGCAGCGATGGCTTGGGCAACCGTATCCCAATTGGGGGGCCACATGTCGTATTGCGGCGTGACTGCATCGTCGCGCAAGCGGATCACCTGCACAAACTCGACGGCGCCGGGGCGCGCCGGGCTCGCCTGCACCGACCAATTCTGGTACCAACCCACATTGAGGCGGCCCAGATCGTAGCCCGTCGGGCTGCCCAACACGCAAACCCCGGCGCGCAGGCACTCGGATCCACCCAACCCGACGGGTTGAGCCGCCACAGCGCGCAGCGGCGCGACCAGCAGCGCCAAAACGACCCCAACACTGCACAATGCGCTTTTCATCATATTCCCCTCTGAATACAAGATTCACCACGGAGACACGGAGGGGGAACCGCAGAAGCGCAGAGATCTCAGAGATTTGCGGATATGTCGTCTGATGTGATGTTTCGCCCCTTGAAGGGCGCTATAAAAGTATCCTCTGCGATCTCCGCGTCTCTGCGGTTCCCCCTCCATGTCTCCGTGGTGAATCCCTTATCTGGCCCAGAGGCGACGGCGGGCGATGAGCGGCAACAGCAAGCCCACGCGAGTAGGCGTCGCTGAGACCGTTGGCGTGGCCGACGCCGTAGCAGTGAGCGTGGGAGTGACGCTAGGCGTGCTCGACGCCGTAGGCGTGGCGGTGGACGTGCCGGGCGTCAAGGCGGGTTCGTAGGGGGTGCGCGTGGGGGTGGGTTCCACCACCTGGATCACCCCGTTCGACAGCGCAGCCCCCATCGCGCCGCCGCCGCGCGCCCCCAAGAGATGAACAAGCGACACTGTCGAACCCGCCGAGAGGCCCACCGCCTTGAGGCGGAGGGTCGCCAAAGTGAAGTCGTCGCTGGGCGCGGCCCCGCCCAATAAGGCCCCCGCCGCGTAGCGAATTTGCCCCGCGTCATTATCGGCGCTGTTGCGGATGACCTGGCTCAGCACGCCGCCGGGGACAATCGCCTCCGTCTCGTCGCCAGAAGAATCTACCACTCGCAACACGGCGGGGTCGAACGCCAGGCGCGCTTCGAGGCCATCTACTGCGCCCAGACCCTCAACGGCGATGGGCAACTCGAACCCATCGCCGAGAGAGACAAAGCCGGAGGGGAGGGTCACTTTCCTCCCTGACATGACCTCACCCCCCGGCCCCCTCTCCACGGGTACGTGGAGAGAGGGGGGAGCCACCTCGCTCCTGCCCCCTCTCCATGAGGATACGGAGAGGGGAGATGAGGAGGCCGGGCGCGGGCCAGCGAAGCCATAATTGGTGAAAAGCAACGAATAATCGAGGATGTCCACCAGGCCATCCACGTTGAAATCGGCGCGGGCGTCGCTGCCCCAATAACCAGCGGAGAGGATGGCGTAATCGTCGGCAGAGACGGCGTTGGAATCGTCGGCGTCACCCTCCAGCAGGACGCCGAACGAGACGCCGGGGTTATAGCCGCGCACGATCTCGACCCGCTTCTTGCGCTGTTCCAACGCATGCGATGATTTCACGCCGATATCGTACAGCCCCGGATCGGTGACGTAAAAATAGAAATCGCCCTGCGCGTCGGTCGAAACCTGGCCCTGCTCCAGCGGCTCGGAGCCATCGGCGGGATAGACGGCGTAGCGCAGCGACGTGACCCAGGAGCCATGCCCCGCCGCATAGCGCCGCTGGAACGAAGCGACGCCCTGCACCGAGCAGCCTAACGTCTCGAGCGGGCGCGGGCCGTCGGGCTGCGACTGGACGGGCGAACTCGCTGGCGCAGCGGCTCGCGCGGCCAGCGCCCCCCACAAAGCGGCCATCAGCGGCACACCCACGAACCAGACGAGCAGTTTGGGTTTCATGCTTCCCCGACTCCTAAGCGATCAGCTTTCAGCGATCAGCCGTCAGCCGCGAGGCTGCTGAGAGCTGACGGCTGAAAGTTACTCCCTACTCATTCGCTCTCGACACATAGGTGGCCTTGTTGCCAAAGCCAACGATATCGGCTTGATTGTCGCCATTCACGTCGCCCAATGTGCGCGGATAGACACTCTGGCTGGACCAGCCGCCGGCGTTGGCGCCATAGTTGGCGATCCACTGCGCGGGCGCAGGGAAAGCGCTGCCGGTAGAGCGCGACGCCTGCGCCCCCGTGGTGTAAAAGCCCACGATGTCGGCCATGCCATCGCCATTCACATCGCCCACGACGCGGGGGACGTGGTCTTGGCTATCCCACCCGCCCGCCGATTTGCCAAAGGCCGCCGCCCAGATCTTCGGCGCGGCGTAGCCCGATCCAGTCGAGAGCGAGACATTCCCGGCCTTGTTGGCAAAGCCCACTATGTCGGCCCGCCGATCGCCGTTCACATCGCCCAAGGCGCGGGGATAAGCGTCATAGCTCGTCCAGCCGCCCGCCGATGCGCAAAAAGTGGCAAGGCTGGTAGTCGGCGCGCTAAAGGCATGGCCTGTGGAAAGAGAGATATAGACATTCTTTTTGCCAAAAGCCACGATGTCGGCGCGACCATCGCCGTTCACGTCGCCCAGCAAGCGCGGATAGAGGTCCTGGCTTGTCCATTGACCTGCTGCCATACCGAAATTAGCGATCCACAACGCGCCAGCCTGAAAGCTGCTGCCGTTAGAAAGCGAGACATAGACGCCCTTGTTGCCAAAACCGACCACATCGGCCTTGCCGTCGCCGTTCACATCGCCCATGCAACGCGGGTAGGCATCGAAATTCGTCCAGCCGCCCGCCTTGACGCCATAGTTCAAGATCCATTGCTCCGGCGGCAAGCAGGGAACGTCCAGCCCCAGGCTATGGGTATATTGCTTGAATGTAAGGCCAAAAGAGGTGAGCGCGGAGGTATCCTCCCAGTTGTACAGACTGCCGTTGGCGCTGGTAATATAGCTACAATCGCGGCTGGACATGCGAGCCTCGAGGCTGTACCAGGCCCATTTCTGCACCAAGCGGTTGCCATCTGAGGGGCATCCTGTCTCGGCGTCGGCTGTGTCGAGCAGCCAATCGAACGAGGCGAGCATGAAATCAGTGACCATCTGGTCGCCCCGGTCGGCGTTCGAGCCGCCCAAATAGCCGCAGCCCGAAGGTTGCAGCACGCCATATTCCGAGATGTAGAGCGGCAAAGCGCGATAGCCATGGTCGCGCATCCAGGCGCGCAAATCCGTCACCATCTGCTGCAAGATCGTTACATCCGCCGCGTCGGCGGTGGTATAGTATCTCCCCTCGGATTGCTGATAAGCGGCCATGCCGGGGGGGTAGGTAGCGCCCCAACCGCAGGTCTCACATAGGATTTGGATGTGGATGTGCCAGGCGTCGGCGGGCAGGGTCGTCCCATAGGCCGACTGGTAGGCGGCCAGCACATCGTTGAGCCAGTGCAAACGCAACGGCGTCACCTGCACCAGGCCGCCGGCAGCCACGCGAGCGGTCGCGTCGCGCTGCTTGATGAACGTGTAACACTGATGATAACGTTCGGCGTATTGCGCTGCCGTACAGTTATCTTGGCCGCGATGATCCGGTTCGTTGCCGATGAACCAGATAGCCCCCGGGTTGGCGGCAATGGCCTGCGCGATGGTATTCCAATCGGGTGGCCAAAAGTCGGTCGTAGAGCCATCGAGCAGGCGGATCGTCTGGGCGAACTCGATACCATCCGGGCGCGAGGGATTGACCGCCACACCCCAATTCATGTACCAGCCGATGTTGAGCTGGCCCACATCGTAGAGAGAAATGTCGCCCGTCGCATCCACGCCAAAGCGGGCCGCATCGGCGGCGACGGCGCTATCGGGCGGGTCAATGGGATATGACAAGACATCGAGTGCGCCGAGCGGCTCGGTGGGGTCGCTCGACATGGCCGGCGGGGCCAACAGCGGCGGCGCAGGCGCTTCTTCAGCCTGCGCCGGCCCCGCCGCGCCGGCCAGCGCCATCAAGATAAGCGAGAGAAGCATCACTGATATGACCAGGCAATTACAATGGCGCATAATGTTCCCTATGTGCGAGAATCAATAGATTGCGTCTAAAACGCCCGACGACGCGTGTTCACAGATACAAGTGCGCGACACATCGCGCACTATGCTGTTTGATCGCTGGCCTAATCCTACTTAGTAGAGCGAAACATAGACGAACTTGTGGCCAAAGCCGATGATATCGGCTATCCCGTTGCCATCCACGTCAGCCATAAAACGCGGATAGAGGTAAAAGCTCGTCCAGCCGCCCGCGTGATAGGCATAGTTCGCGATCACGAATTCGGGGGTATCCATAAAGCCCGGCCCTGGGTCCTTGGCGTCGGAAGCATAGACGCCCTCGTCGCCAAAGCCGACCACATCCATCTTGGCGTCGAGGCCCGTCTTGGCCAACGTCCTCGGGTATTTGTCTTGATATTCCCAGCCGCGAATGACCGTATAGTCACCGTTGTTGACCGTCCAGCCCTCCGTGGCGCCAAAGGCGCTGCCGGTGGAGGTCGCGACATAGACACGCTTTTGCCCAAAGCCCACCACGTCGGCCTTGCCATCGCC
>CAZYPJ010000128.1:8238-10633 GCA_964649365.1 uncultured Anaerolineales bacterium
ATCGGCCTTGCCGTCGCCGTTCACATCCCCCATCATACGCGGATAGATATCATAGTTCGTCCAGCCGCCAGCCCCTACACAGTAGTTCGCGAGCCATTTCTCGGGCGTTGACCCGCCGCCCAAGGGAGTGGGCATGGGCTGGAGCGTCGGCTCCATGGGGAACGCGCGCCCGTCGGGGGTCGCCGCCTCTATAACTACAGCGCCCGTCTCGTCAGTTGCCGCTTCTTGGCCTTCAGGCGTGGGAGTGAGGATATCCACCGGTAACGGCTCTTTGGGCCGATCCTGAGCCATCGCCGAGCCAAAAGCGCCGATCAACAACAAGCCACACACCAGACACAAAATGACCGAGGGTCGTCGCCCGGCCACAATCCAAGCGATCAACCGCATCAGATGTCGATCCATCCTCGCCAATCCTCCTTGCAGCCAAAATTGCTCATCACTGCGCCTATCGTCCTGCCCTCATCGCCCGGCGTTTCGCAGCGAGGCGCGTGACCGTCAGTTCTGTGGAATGTCATCGCGCGGGCCGGCGCTCTCCATCCGGCGCGCTGCTGATTTGGCCGCGGCGGCGCGACCATTGTTGGCATGGCGAGCGTCGCCCTTGCCATTCCCAGCGCCGTCGCCGTTCTCACCGTAACCGTAGCCATAGCGCGAATAGTAGTTGTAGTGATAGTAATAGTAGCCGCCGTGTTTGCTGTGCAGGCGATTGAGCACGATCCCCAGCAGGTTGCCGCCGGTCTTTTTGACCAGTTCGGCGCCTTGGGCAAAGGCCTCCAGGCGCGTCTCACCGGCCTCGGCCACCAGGATGGTGCCCGTGCCCATGCCCGCCAGGATGCCGGCGTCGGTGACGGCCAGGATAGGTGGGCTGTCGAGGATGACAATATCGGCGTGGGCCGATAACTCATCGAGCAAGTGGGCCATGCGCGCCGAGCCGAGCAACTCGGCGGGGTTAGGCGGGACAGCGCCGCAAGGCAGCACCCGCAACCCATCCACCTCGGTGGAGCGCAAAGCCTCGTCGAGCGATTCGACCTCGCCCACCAGGAGCGAGGTGAGGCCCACCTCGTTGGCGCAATCGAACACCTTGTGGATGCGTGGACGGCGCAAATCAGCGTCCACCAGGATAGTACGTTGGCCTCCTTGGGCCATGACCACGGCCAGGTTAGCAGCGGTGGTGGTCTTGCCCTCAGCAGGGCCGACCGAGGTCACCAGATACACGCGCCGTTTGTCGCCGGCGGCCACCGAATAGCGCAGATTGGTGCGCAACATACGATAGGCCTCCGAAAAGGGCGATTTGGGGTGCGCCATGGTCACCGTCTCGGGGCCGGTTCCGTTGGTTGTGACCTGGGCGATGACGCCCAGGGTGGGCAGGCCGAGAAGCTCCACGTCGGCCTGGCTCTTGACCGAATCGTCCAGATATTCGATCAGGAAAGCGGCGCCGCCGGCCAGCATCAAGCCCACGATGGCGGCGAGCAGCGTGTTTTGCATGACTTTGGGCTTGGTGGGAATATCGGGGATGCGCGCCGCCTCGATGACGCTGATATAGTTGGTAGAGCTGCCTTTGACGTAAGAGAGCAGCGCTGAATAGTTGGCGCGGCGTTCATTGAGCGCCTGTTCGAGCTGCGCCAGGGTCTCGGAATCGCCTTTCTCCTTTTCGGCCACGATGACCTGGCTGAGCGTGGCGATCTCTTGTTCGAGATCGGAAAGCTGGCCGCGCACAAACTCACGATAGGCCTGTTCCTGCCGCTGAGGATCCGAGGGGCTTTGCTGGATGAGCTGGCGCGCCAGCTCGTCGGCGGTGGCGGCGGCGCGCTCGGGGATGGAATCGGCCACGGTGATGCGCATGAGCTGGGTGTTGCGCACCAACGAGACGGTTACATTGGGCGTATCAGGCAAATTGAGCGCCGCCACCGTTGCATCGAGGATAGGGCGCGTCTTGATGAGTTCGGCGTAGGTCTGCGCTAGCTTTTCCGAGGTCTGCATCTCACCGGTGGTAGGGTTCACTATATCAATGGTGTCGCCGATCATCAGCAAGGTCGAGGCCTCGTAAGTAGGCGTCATCTGCACGCTGACCACATAGGCCGCGCCTGCGCCCAGCACGGCGCACAGCGCCAACAGCCACCACCATTTGCGGAAAATCGCATAGTATTCGCGTAATTCCACGGGTCACATCCTTATCTATGATGCCAAACCCAACGACCATTCGCGGTCGTTGGGGCGCTCCAGATCGTCCATGGCCACTTCGCAGCGCACCAAGCGCCCCAGAGTCTCGAGGAGAATCGCCGCGCGTTTACCTTCCGAAAGGGGTTGCTCGAACACCGCCTCTAGCGCGGCAAAAGGATGCCCTGGGCGCAAGCGCACCCGCTGGCCAGCCGTGAAAGGCATATGGTCGCGACGCTGC
>CAZYPJ010000129.1:0-284 GCA_964649365.1 uncultured Anaerolineales bacterium
CATGTGGGACATCATGAACGAGCCGACCTGCAACGATTACATGCGCAAGGCCACGCCCGATGAAAAGCCCGATCGCGAGGCCAAGATGTGGGGCTTTGTGCGACATTTCTGCGAGTATGTGAAGCAACTCGACCCCGCCAACCCCATCACCGGGGGCAACACCTTTATCCGCGACACCGAGCCGACCGCCGACCTAGTGGATGTCATCTCGTTCCACGACTATTTGGAGACCCGCCAGCGCGTCGAGAGCAGCTACATCCACGCCGAGGCGTTCCAGGCCAAAA
>CAZYPJ010000129.1:294-932 GCA_964649365.1 uncultured Anaerolineales bacterium
ATGCGAGCTGGCCTGCCTGTGCCGCTCCAACCCATACGACATGGCGCTCGAGATCTGCGAGCAGCATCACGTGGGCTGGTATCTGTTCGAGTTGATGGTGCACGGCTACTGGGGCGACGTACACGGCATCGTCTATCCCGACGGCACCGTGCGCGACCCGGCCATCGTGGCCGCCATCTATGGCTTTTACCGCAACCGCGACGTGGCCACTCGCGTGCGGCCCAACCCCAACAAAGAAGGGCACATCCACCGTGCGCTCAAGCTGGTGCAAGAGGCGCTGGCCGACGATGTGACGCTGTTCCTGCACAAACGCAAGTCGTCCGACGATCTGCTGGAGGCCGCCGAGTATTGCGCCAACCTGTTGGAGGGCAGCGAGATGGTGCCCATGGTCGAGCCGCCCACGGTCAAAATCCTGGCTTGGCGCCGCCAGAAAGAAGAGGAGCGCGATGTCATCGCCATCCGCGCCTTTACCTACGAGCTGGCGCAAACGCTGAAAAAGTGGTGCCAGGTGTTGTGATGCGCAGCGCCCCGGTAGCGGCGGCCCTTGTGGCCGCTCATGGTGGGGCGCAGGCTAGGGTTGGCGCCCACAAGGGGCGCGGCTACGAACGCCAAGCACATTAGGAGAGAAGAGATCGTGG
>CAZYPJ010000129.1:942-10073 GCA_964649365.1 uncultured Anaerolineales bacterium
CTATAGATCAGCGTAAAACATCATAGTTGCCATATAGGAAGCCAGCTCGCGAAGGTCGGCTTCGTAACCGTAGCCTGCCGCTTTAGCGGCTGGCATTCTGGCGGATACCGAAGTATATTTCGCTAGACTTTCATACGCTCCCACGAGCCTGCGGGGTATCCGTTGGCGTTGTGAGCATCTGGCTTGAGGCGAAAGAGGAGGCTTGAACGTGGTGGATACACGTCTCGCACTGGGGCGATTGAGCGCCGGCGCGAGCGCCGCCTTGGTGCGCGCCGATTCGGGCGAGTGGGGGCTAGAGATCGCGGGGCCGGGTTTGCCGCGCCTGAGCCAGCCGCAGCCTATTCGCCTGGAGGTGTTCGTCAAGCTGGGCGACATCCGCACGCTGGCCGCCGGCTACCAGTCGGTCGAGATCAGCGGCGGCGAGGCTGTGGCGCGCGGCGAGGTGGCCTATGGGCCGGGCGTCGTTTTTCGAGTGGTGGATCGGTGGCGGCTGGATGGCGCGGCGCTGGCGCTGCGCCGCGAGCTGGACGTGTGCGGCGCCGCTGCCGGCGGCTTTTACTCGGGCGTGTTCCTGGCCGCCCCCGAGGTGACTTGGGAGGAGGCGCAATGCTTTGCGCCCGGCGTGCTCTATGGCCAGCCGATCAACCCGGGGGCCGAGCCGACGCGCGGCTTTCAGAATAATCTCATCAGGAATATTCCCGTCCGCGAGGATGGCCTGGCCGCGCCGCTGATCGCGCTCTCCTTTCCGGGGGGCGGGTCGTTGGCGGCGCTCGACCCCGCGCCGAGGGGCGACACCACTCTGGAAGAGGTGGGCCTGAAGCAGGCCAGCGTCATGCTCGACGGGCGTTACCGCTTCGGCGCCCTGGGCGCGCGCGAGGCCGCCGGCGGGGTGGAGCTAGGCTTTTGGCTGCCGGGGACAGTGGACGCCACCGGCCCCGGCGCCGCGACAGGGCTGGCCCATTGGCAGCCGGCGACGGGCGGCGCGGGCGGCTGGCCCGAACGTCGGCGCTACCACCGCATCTGCGACGGGTTCAAGCAGGATTACCAGGTCGCTTTTCGCGTGGGGCGCGGCGAATCGTTCCGCGACATGGTGCGCAACACCTGGCGCTGGGCTTGGGAGGCGCTCAACCCGCCGGTGATCTATACCGATGTGGAGGTAGTGCGCCAGTCCCTCATTGACCAACTGGCCTCCACCGTCCAGACCATCGAGGGTCGCACCGGCGTTACTTGGATTTTCAGCTCCACCACAGGGCGGCGTTGGAACCGGCCCGATGACATGCGCGCCGTACTGGGCTTTGTGGGCAAAAATATCGAAGCGGCGGATCAACTTTTGCAAGAGGCTGATCGTTGCGGCGGCCCGCGCGGCGAACGCTTGCGCGCCCTGGGGCTGGCGATCATAGACACCTTCATCCGCCTCGTGCCGCTCTCTCCGCCCGTAGGCGAAGGGTTCGACCTCGCTACTGGCGAGGTGATGGTCTCGTTCCCGCCCTCGCCCTGGCGGGGCGACGCTGCCCCGCGCGTCTTTTTTCGCTCTTTTACCGAAGATCTACGCATGGCGTTGCGCGCTTATAAGCGCGAGCGCAGCCTGGGGCGCGACCACCCCGATTGGTTGGTCTGGTGCCGCAGCTTTGCCGATTGGCTCCTCCAGCAGCAGCGCGAGGACGGCTCCTTCCCACGCGCCTGGGTTCCGGGGACGGGCGAGGTGATGGAGGCGTCGAGCACATCCAGCTATAACGCCGTCCCGTTCCTGGCCCTTTTGGGCCAGGAAACGGGCGAACGCAAATACCTCGACTCGGCGCTGCGCGCGGCGGACTATATCTGGTCGGTCTATGGCGAGCAGGGCGTCTTTGTGGGCGGCACCATAGATAACCCCGATGTGGTGGATAAGGAGGCCGGCGCGCTTACGTTGGAGGCGTTCATCACGCTCTACGAGGCCACCCAGGACGCCAAATGGCTGGAGCGCGCTCGCGTCGCGGCGGATTACACCGAGACGTGGATCTATATCTGGAACGTGCCCATGCCCGAGGACGCCAAAGACGCCGAACTCAAATGGAAGCGCGGCGTGCCCACCTATGGCCTGCAAGGGATCACCGCTGGGCCGTGGGGCGGCGTGGATGAGTACTTGGATTGGTCCACCGCGGCCTACGCCAAGCTCTACAAATACACCGGCGACCCGCACTACAAGCGCGTGGCGCTGATCTTGCTGCACGACACCAAGGCCATGCTGGCGCTCCCAGGTCGGCTCTACGACTTGGCCGGGCCAGGCTGGCAGCAAGAGCACTGGCTGCTAGGGCCGCAGCGCGGCATCGGCGGGCACGGCGGTTGGCTGGGCTGGGTGACGACCAACCATCTGTACAGCATCACTGGCCTGGAAGAGTTCGACCCGGCCCTGTTCGCCGAAATGCGCCAGCCGGAACGATAAACGAAGCGCCATCGTCCTGATGGCGCGCGACAGGGCGCCTCGCCGTCGGGATGACGGCGCCCCGAAATCCGTAGGCGCGGTTTCACAACTGTGATTTGCCGTCAGGATGACGGCGTTCTAAAAGGAGAAAGGAAATGACCGCCAAACCATTGACCGCGACCATTGACGCCTCCAAGACGGGCGAGCCTATCTCGCCCTACCTGTATGGCCAATTCATCGAGCACCTCGGCAACCTCATCAACCACTGCCTATGGGCCGAGATGCTCGATGACCGCAAGTTTTACTTTCCAATCACATCGCAAGAGCCGCCGGAGACCTCGCACTTTCCGCATCACCGCAGCAAACGCTGGAAGCCGATTGGTCCCGATGCGGCGGTGACGATGGATCGCGCTCAAGCCTACGTGGGCGACCACAGCCCGTTCATCCGGTGCGATGAGCGCGAGCCGCGCGGCGTCCAGCAGGTGGGGTTGGCGCTGCGCCGGGGCAAACGCTACGTCGGGCGCATCATCGTGGCGGGCGACCCGGGTATTACAGTGCAGGTTAGCCTGGTGTGGGGGGCTGGCCCCGCCGACCGGCAGACCCTGACGCTCGCTGCGCTCCAGCCTGACTACGCCAAGGTTCCGTTGGCCTTCACTGCCGGGGCCGATTGCGATGAGGGCCGAATCGAAATCGTCGGATTGGGCGGCGGCGCGTTCCACATCGGGGCCATCTCGCTGATGCCCAGCGACAACATTCAGGGCTTTCGCCCCGATACCATCGCCCTGCTCAAACAGCTCAAATCGGCCATCTATCGCTTTCCGGGCGGCAACTATGTCTCTAACCACGATTGGATGGACGCCATCGGCGACCCCGACCGCCGACCGCCGCGCTGGGATTACGCCTGGGACGTGATGCAGCCCAACGACGTGGGCACCGACGAGTTCATGGTGTTGTGTGGTTTACTGGGCGTCGAGCCGTACATCACGGTGAACGCTGGTTACGGCGACGCGCGCTCCGCCGCCAACTGGGTCGAGTATGCCAATGGCTCGGTGGATACGCCGATGGGCCGCCTACGCGCCGCCAACGGCCACCCGGAGCCTTACGGCGTCAAGTGGTGGGGTGTAGGCAACGAAATGTACGGCTGGTGGCAGCACGGCTTTATGGCGCCCCAGCACTTTTTCATCAAGCACAACCTGTTCGTCGAGGCCATGCGCCGGGTGGACCCCACCATCAAGATCATCGCCTCGGGCGCCGCCGTGGGCGAGATGACCGTGACCATCAACGCCCGCCGTCTCACAGGCAAGGTGATGGCCGAGTTTGGCTCGGACGCTGACTGGACGGGCGGCCTGCTAACCCATTGCCTCGATAACCTGGATGTGGTCAGCGAGCACTATTATTGCCACAACAATCAGCGTTTCGATCTGGCGTGGGGCCAGGTGTGCGACCCGGGCACGTTCGCCGGCTATGTGCCGGTGCAAGAGCCGCTGGTGGAGTGGGCGCGGCGCCCGGCCAACCGTGTCCGCACCAAGGTGGAGGCTTATGAAGTGTACTATGAGCGCATCCCGGGTGTGAAGGAAAAGCGCGTGCCGATGAACATTGACGAGTGGGCCTACACGCGGATGCCGCCCAACTTGAAGATGGCGCTGAGTTATGCCTGGGCGCTGAACGAGATGTTTCGCCATACCGATGTCATCAAAATGGCGGCTTACACCTTTGCCACCTCGTGCATCGAGTGGAACGCCACGGATGCGACTTTCAACGCCGCCGGGTTGCTCTTCAAGCTCTACCGCGACCATTTCGGCGTGATCCCTGTACAGGTGGGCGGCAACTCGCCGCAGCCCGAGCCGATGTATCCGGTGGGCGGCGATCAGCCTCGCGTCAACGCCGGCAGCCCCACCTATCCGCTGGATGTGGCTGCTGCGCTCACCGCCGACGGCAAGGCCTTGACGGTGGCGGTGGTCAACCCCACGGAGGAGGCGCGCGAGATCGCCATCGGCTTCCAGGGGGTCAACTTGAGCGGCCAGGGTAAGCGTTGGGTGATGACCGGCCCCAACCTCGAAGCGGCTAACGAACTGGGTAAGGAGCCTGAGATCGAGATTGCCGAGGCTGCGGTGGATGGCATCCCCGATAAACTGGTCGTTGCGCCGATCAGCATCACGTTGTATGAGTTTGTGGCGCAGTAGAGCGATCACCTCATCTCTCACCACGTCGCAGAGAGGAAAAAGAGTAGGGAACTGGAGCGATCGTTCCAGTTCCCTACTGTTTTCCTCCAACCGACGTCCAATGCTATTCGTCGCCAATGTCAAGCGCGCCAGCGACGCTCGGCGCGTGAAAGGTATAGACAGATTTTTCCGTGGCTTCTTTGAGCTGGTACTCGATGAGTTGTCCTGCTTTGACGGCGTCGCCGGCAGCGATGAAATCAACCAATTGGCAGTGTTCGCGATAGTTCTGGTCAGTCTCTGGTTTGTAATACAACCGGGTGCGGGCTGTGAGCACCACCATAACGCCCGCCATCGGCTCCAAGCTCTTGACCAGATAGGCGTTGCCGGTCTGCCGCCAAATCGCGCGGTGGAGCGCCAGGTCGGCCTCGGCGCACAGGACGTGGTCTCTGCTGGCAACCGCTCGCCCCAAATCATCGAGCCTGGCCCGCAAGATGGCGAGATGGCCGTCGCTGTTGTTGGCCACGGCCAGTTCCATCACCAGTTTTTCGAGCACGACGCGCACCACATAAAGTTGGCGCACGCGCTCCTCGGTCAGCTCGATGACGTGGCGTCCATCGGGCCTGTTCTCCACTAATCCTTCCGATTCGAGAATCAAGAGCGCTTCATGCGCCGATATTCGGCTGACTCCCAGCAGCCGCGAGACCTCACGCTCTGTCAGCCGGGTCCCTTCAGGAATGTGCCCGCGACTGATATAGTCGTGCAGCTTTTCGGCAGCCAACTCTTTCAACAAGGTGCGATCCAGCTTCATCGCCTCGGGTAGATCGGGCATTCGCAGCGAGCGTCCTCGGGATTCTGTCAAGGTTAGCCATCCCCCATTCTTGGCATACGACATGCGGCATACCAGAAGAATAGCATGTTGGGCTGGCAATGTCAAGTCCTTGACATTCGTCGGACGTTGTGCTATACTCTGGCATGTCACATGCCACATTCCACATGGCGCATTTCGCATTCCACATGGCGTATTCCACATTCCGCATGGCGCATGTTGCTGACCAGCCAGATGGGTCGGATTTGGCCGGTCAGCAGCAATGCGTATTGCATTGCCGGGCCTTCCCTGGGCATATCTCCCAAGGGATGCAAAATAGCCGGAACCAACCGCAGGGTAGGCGCAGCGCCGCGCTAAAGCCTGGGCTGGATGTTGCGCCGCCATATCGGGGCGGCGGCAAAGGAGGTGGTCGCAGTACGAACTAGATAGCCTCATGAGTTCAGGTAGCACGGCCACGGTCTGTTTACGGTCTCCATGTTTCTTTTCCACAAGGAGGATTAGCGTGAGTACGCAGCACCGCATGACACGACGCCGTTTTGTGGCCCTCAGTTCCGCTGCCGTCATTGGCGTGTTGGCGGGATGCAAGACGCCGGAACCTACTCCAGTAGCCGAGGTCAAGCCCACTGAGAAGCCGGCTGCTCCCACCGCCGCGCCAGCCCAACCCACCGCTGTACCGCCTACCGCTGCGCCCAAGCCCACCGCCGTACCGCCCACCGCAGCGCCCAAAGCGACTTCTGCGCCCGCCGCAGCGGCGTCCAAGTATCAGGAAGCGCCCGCGTTTGCCGAATTGGTCAAAGCCGGCAAGCTCCCGCCCGTGGATCAACGCCTGCCCGAAAACCCACTGGTGATTCCGCGCAAGGGTGGAAAGTATGGCGGCACCATGCGCATGGCCACTACCGACAAGGACCCCTTCACGTGGACTACCCGAGGTAACGGGGCCATGCAAGGCATCCCCATGCGCCTGTCCGAAGACCTCTCTGGCGTAGTGCCCAATCTGTTCGAGGATTGCGTCTATTCGGACGACAAAAGGGTCATCCATTGCAAGATGCGCAAGGGGGCCAAGTTCTCGAACGGTATGGAGCACACCGCCGACGACTGGGTCTTTTGGCGCGACTATATCCAGAATGACCCGCGCGTCACCCCCGCCCCGTTCAGCTACTATACGTCCGGCGGCGAACTGATGCAGATCAAAAAGATCGACAAATACACGTTCGACATCATCTTCAAAGAGCCCAAGCCATTCTTTGTGCTCCAGTGCTTTGCCCACTGTTTGGGGTTCTGGGGCAGCCATGCGCTCCCCGTCGAGTGGATGAAACAATTCCACATTGATTTCAACCCCGACGCTGACAAGCAAGCCAAAGCCGAAGGCTGGGAGGATTGGGGCAAGCGCATGTTCTTTGAGGCCAAAGGCGAGGATAGCGCCGGCCCCGACAAGCCCATGGACGGCGCCTATCACATCACCAGCATTCAGCCCGACGCGGTGCACATGAGCCGCAACCCCTACTATTGGGCGGTGGATCAAGATGGTCGCCAACTACCCTATATGGACGGGCTTTTGGAAGAAAAGCTGGCCAACGACCAGATCATCCAGGCCAAGGCCCTCGCCGGAGAACTAGACCGCCAGGGCTTCCCGTTCAAGGATTACGAGACCTTTGCGGCTGGCCAGGAAAAGGGCGGCTATGTGATCTATGACTGGACGCAGCTCCAGAACGCTCGCGTCTTTTCGTTCAACCAGAACTGGACCGACCCCGTATGGCAAAAGATCTTTCGCGACAAGCGCTTTCGGCAAGCCATGTCGGTGGCGTTGAACCGCGAAGAGATGAACCAAGTGGCGTATGCTGGCGTGGCTACGCCCAGCCAATTCACCTGCCACCCCAGCCATCCGGCCTACAAACCGGAATACTCTACGGCTTGGGCGCAGTATGACCCCGACCTAGCCAACAAGATGCTGGACGAGATCGGCTTGAAGTGGGACGCCAAACACGAACTGCGCACTCTGCCCGACGGGCGCCCCGCCGAGATCTCAACGCTCTTTTGGTCGGCCTATGTGGATCAGCTCTTGGAATTGGCCGTGGCCAACTGGCTGGCGGTCGGCATCAAGATCAACTACAAGAGCGTAGAACGCTCCTTCACCCACGATGCGACCCTGGCCAACGAGCTGCCCATGTCCACTTGGTCGGGCGATGAGGTAGGCATGGTATTGCTCGGTTCGCGGCCCAAGTGGCTCGTGGCCCCCTACACCGATGAGAACGCGCTGGCGCCGCTGTGGGGCAAGTGGTACGAGACCTAGGGCAAAGAGGGCGAAGCGCCGCCCGCTGAAGTCAAGGAGCTGTACGAAGCGCACGACATGTACTCCACTACCGGCGACTTGCAATACATCGGCAAGCTGCTGGCCAGTAACGCCGAAAATCTTTGGACAATGGGCACCCTGGTGGACATCCCCAACCCGCTGATGGCCAACAAGAATCTGCGCGGCCTGCCCAAGGAAAAGCCCGACGGCTGGGATACCAACGGGCCGCAGCACATCTACCCCGAAGCTTGGTGGCTGGACGTCTAGCTCGCGCTTGAGCGGCGCCCAGAGGGAGGTCGGATAGGGGTATGACGAGAGGAGCCTCCCAGATATGCGTTGGGAGGCTCCTTGGCTGTGAGAGGGCCACTGAACGACGCGCGCGAGGCGCTATGCGACAGTCGTCGCGTCCTTGATGGTCGCCGCCTCATGCGGCGTCAGTCGGCGTCTGACAAGTCCGAGATGAGTGGAGGAGAGAGGCGTCATGCCAGCTTATATTGCCCGCCGTTTCTTGTATATGTTGCTTCTCTTGGTATTGAGTTCGATGCTGTCCTTTCTGATCATCACCTTGCCCCCTGGCGACTTTTTAAGCCATTATTTGATCGGTGTGGGAGAGCAAGGGGTGTTTTACACTGAGCAAGAACTCGACGCGATGCGAGAAGCTTACGGGTTACACCGACCCTTGCCGGTGCAATACCTAAAGTGGATGGAACGATTGCTTCTTAAGGGCGACATGGGGCGCTCTTTTCGCGCCTCCAGGCCCGTGAAAGAGATGATCGCCGAGCGCCTGCCCATGACGCTGGTCGTGTCGTTTATGACCTTATTCGTCACCTATCTGGTCGCCATACCGATCGGCATCTACTCGGCGATTAAACAATACTCTATTGGTGATTATGCCGCAACATTTTTTGGTTTTTTAGGAGCATCTACCCCTGACTTTTTGATTGCGCTCGTTCTGATGTTGTACGGACACCGTTTGTTCGGCATCTCGGTGGGGGGCCTCTATTCCCGAATATCAGAACGCGCCCTGGAACTGGGCCAAAATTGCCGACGTCCTCAAACACTTGCCGGTGCCGCTCATCGTGATCGGGCTATCCGGCACCGCGTGGCTCATCCGCACCATGCGCGCCATGTTGCTCGACGAGTTGCGCCGGCCCTATGTGCAAACTGCCCGCGCCAAGGGCCTAGCCGAGCGCAAATTACTCGTCAAATACCCCATTCGCGTGGCGGCGCTGCCCATCGTTAGCACCATCGGCTGGTCGTTGCCGACTATCTTTTCCGGGTCAACCATCGTGGGTATCGTGCTCGATCTGCCCACCATCGGCCCGCTGATGTTCGAGGCGTTGGTACGGGAGGATTTGTTCTTGGCCTCCAGTTGCTTGTTGATTACCTGCACATTGACCCTGGTCGGGACGTTCCTTTCGGATATCCTTTTGGCCTGGCTGGATCCTCGCA
>CAZYPJ010000129.1:10083-10612 GCA_964649365.1 uncultured Anaerolineales bacterium
TTGCCGAACACGGCTCAGGAGTAGGACATCGATACAACCGCAGTTCCTCCGGAGCTTCTAGTACGAGGAAGAAAACTGGAAGCGTCAGAAAAGATATACGTGGCTTCCCAGTGGAAGCTGATGTGGCTCCATTTCAGGCGGCACAAGGTCGCGATGGTCGGGCTGGCCTTTGTCAGCTTTATGTATCTGATCTCGATCCTGCACGGCTTTGTGGCCCCTTACGACAAAATGACGCGCTTTGGCACGCGAGTGTTCTTGCCGCCGACCAAGATCCATTTCTATGATGGCGAAAAGGTTTCGCTGCGTCCCTTTGTCTATGGCGTCAAGCAAGGGTTGGACCCCACCAAAAAGTTTCGCGTCTTTTCCGAGGATCAGAGCGTCAAGTACCCTATTCACTTTTTCGTCCACGGCGACAAATACCGTTTCCTCGGTCTCTTTGACGCCGCCCTACACCTGTATGGGGTAGAGAAGGGCGGCCTGGTGGCCTTGCGTGGAACGGATAGCCTGGGCCGCGAGGTCTTTTCGCGTA
>CAZYPJ010000130.1:0-10542 GCA_964649365.1 uncultured Anaerolineales bacterium
GTCTTCATCTTTGTCTAAAAGCTGACTCGGCACAAAAGTATTGAGCTTGTCGTTGTAAATTGCAGGCTTGACTTTGGCAAACATCGGCAGCAGGCCGAGATTCACTTCGACAACGGAATTGTCTCTGCCGTAGTCGATAAGATTAGTTACAAATATTTTGGTGTCGGCCTTTGCAGCCTGCACAAACAACAACGTTACTGCAATCCATAAATTAAACAAATTATTAATCATAAAGCCTTTCACCGATAAGTTATACTGCACTAATTTGCGTCAGTTGTGTAAGTTTTTCCGGCAACTTCTTTTACTTTTTCTGCCGGAGCGGCGTCGGGCAATGGCTCTGGCGCGTCATATTTTATCGCTGCCGCTGGCGGTACAAACGGCGCGGCCAGGGCCAGCTTGCGCGCAAAGATGAGGAACCCCGTGTGCGCCACCATGCGATCCTCGGGGCGCAGCCGCTGCGGCACGGGCTTGTAGTGGCGGTGCAAGATTTCGAGCACCTCGATAGATGAAAACGGCTGGCGCGCCATCCCCGTCAGCAGATCCGACACCTGGTTGGTGGTGGGCGCCAGCGCCCCAAAGCAGCCGCCTTCGGCCAGCGCCTCGCACGCTTGGTCGAGATAGTACCACGGCTCGCGCACGTCGAGGAACAGCGCGTCCACGTCGCGCTCGTCAAACCCCTCGATGATGTCGCGCTGCTTGAACTGGACATAATCTGCCAGCCCGGTCATTTCGAGATTGTGGCGCGCCACAGTGAGCATGTCGTCGCGGGTGTCGTAGGAATAAACCATGCCAGTGGGCTGGACGTAATAGGCCAGCGCCGTGGTCAGCCCGCCCGACCCCGTGCCCGCCTCGACCACGCGGGCGCCGTTGTGGATATTGAGCTTGAGCAGGATATGCCCGATCTCTTTGGGGTAGATGATCTGCCCGCCGCGCCGTAGGTTGAGCAGGATGTCGTGCAGCGAGGGTTCTAGCACGGTGAACGCCTGGCCCAGATGCGAATAGACCGTGCGCCCCAGCGGCTGGCCGATGAGGTCATCGTGGGCGATGATGCCCCGGTTGGTGTGAAAGCTGAGGCCTGGGCGCAGCACGATGAGATATTGCTTGCCGCTGGACGAGACGATCAGCACGCGGTCGTTGGCTTGGGCGAGTTTCAAGGGGAATAACCCTCAATTCGTTGGGATGATGAGGACATTATAGGGGATTAGAGGGGATTTCCCAAACACACGCCCTTACGCCGAATCGAGCAGCCTTACGAATCCTGCTTGCTCAAAGTGGTGATCGGTAGTGAGCGCCTCCGTCAAGCTACGATGTTGCATCAAGATGAAACTTACCGCATCGCACAATGACCAGGTCTTGTCCAGGCGATCGCGTAACAATTCTAACGCGGCGCCATGCAGCGCGTCATCCACGAAAACGACCTGCACCTCGGGGCTGGCTTGCAGATCAGCGACGAATGCGAGCGTCTCAGCCCGGGGAAGCCCGCGAGCAGCCGCCAGAGCCACGAACTCGGCCAACACATAGTTATGTGTAATGCGGGTCGAGGCCGCCTCATAGTAGGCTATGGCCAATTGGTGCTGATATTCGCTGGCGTGTAGCAAGCACAATAGGCCCGATGTATCTAGCAGCATCAATCCCTCTTGTGGCTATCCGCATAGGTTTGCGCCAGGTCAGCGTCAATCTGCGCGTTGTCGGTTCCGGTGGCCTTGCCCAGATTGACAGCGCCAAAGTGTCGCCGCACCATCGGATCGCGCTGCGTCAAGTGCTCGCGCAACGTTTTGATGGCCCACTCTTCAGGGGTTTGCCCCAGAGCCTCTGCCGCTTGAACAATCGAGCGGCGCAGATCGTCGGGCAGATTCAAGCGAAGTAGCGTCATTCTGTCTCACCTCGCTTTTAGTATATACCTCGTATCGTCGTGCAGCAAACGCGAATCAGCGATACAGCCCCTCATACGCCGCCACGCGGTTGGCCCAACCGTTGCGCTGGGCCAGAGCGTTGGCCACTAGCTCGCGGCGGCGGGCGGGGTGGGCGAGCGCCTCTACGGCGCGGCGGATGGCCGCAATCTGCGCCTGCGGCGGCTGCTCGTCATAGGCAAAGCCGTTGGGCGAGGGCAGTTCCAGCGACCGCCCCTCGACCACCGTGTCGGCCAGGCCGCCCGTGCGCCGCACAATCGGGATGGCGCCGTAACGCTGGCACTCCATCTGCGCCAGGCCGCACGGCTCATAGACCGAGGGCATTAGGAACAGGTCGGCGGCCAAATAGTGCGCGGCCAACTGGCTCTGTTCGGCGATTCCCTCGGGGTTAATCATCACCCGGCCGGGATATTGCCGCGCGTACTCGTTGAGCTTGTCCCAGGCGTGGCGCAGCCCCGGCAGCGCGCCCTGGCAGCCCCAGGTCACCAGGGCCACGTTGGCCACTTCGCCGATCCATTCGATGCAATCGGCGAACAGCTCCACGCCCTTTTGCCTATCCCACCGCCCGCGCAGCGCACTCAAGGGGCGGTCGGGCTTGCATTGCCAGCGTTCGTACAGCCGCGCGCGCGCCTCGGCCTTGAGCGCCAAGGCGCGGTCGGCGTCGGCCAGCGAGCGGTCGTAGGCCAGACCGTCCAATCGCCAGCGCGCCTCGTCTATGCCGTTCACGATGCCCGCCAATCGCCCCGTGTCGTAGAGCGATTTGAGCACGCCCTCCAAGCCAAAGCCGTAATTCGGGTCAGAGCTGATCTCGCGGGCGTAGGTGCGGCTGACGGTGTTGACCTTGTCGGCGTAGAGCAACCCCGCCTTGAAGCAGTTGGCCTGGCCAAAGAACTCGAACCCTTCGAGCGCAAAGAGCGACCAGGGCAGCCCGGCATACGAGACCAGCCCCGGCTCGCCCAACCCCTGGTTGAGCAGGTTGTGGATGGTGAGCACGGTGCGCGCGCGCGCCGCCCAGCCGGCGTTGCGCTCCAACCGCAGCAGCTTGATATAGATCGGAACCAGCGCCGTGTGCGCGTCCTGGCAGTGGACGGCGTCGGGCTGCCAGCCGTCGGCGTCGAGCCAATCCACCACCGCGCGCGAAAAGGCGATCCACGGCTCGTGGTTAGGCCAACTGTACACGTCGCGCGGGGCGCGGCACGAGGCGAAATGTGGGTGGTCGCAGAGCAACGTCACTGGCAGGCGCAGGTCGCCCTCGCCGGGGAGGCCGAGCGTCAGCTCGCGCGCCGAGGTCACGGCGCTCATCCCTAGCCCCAGGCGCGTCACCAGGCGCTCATGGGTCACGCGCAGGCCCTCGCGCTGGGCCAAGAAGCCATAGGCGGGGATGGCTACGCGCACATCATGCCCGGCGCGCAACAGCGCCGCCGCCAGCCCCAGCGCGTATTCGGCCACGCCCCCCACCGCCGCAACCTCAGCCAGCTCCGCACTCACTAATAGGATTTTCATGCCGCCTCCGAATCTCAGTCAGCTTTCAGCCATCAGTCTTTAGCCGTCGCATAACGGGCGCTATTAGCTGAACTGGGCATGTTTTTCTGAACATCACTGCGCCCACAAGGGGCTAGGCTACCGTAGCTTAGCGCCTTGTGCGCGGGGCAGTAGCTGAACGCTGATCGCTGAAAACTTGTTATGCCAGCCCCGCCGGCAACGTCACGCCCAGCTTTTCGGCCACTTCGCGCAGGTTGCGCGCGGTGCCGTCGGGCAGGGGGATGCCCTCCACGATGCGTTGAGCATAGACGCGATCCTCCGGCTCGCCGGGCAGGAAAATCTCTTGCACGCCCTCGGCTTTGGGCAGCGCCTTGATCCCCTGAGCCAGCTTGTCGGCGTGCTCGCGATACGTATCCAGATCGGTGAACGCGCTGATGTCAATGGCCGCCACGACGCTATTCTGCGTGCGCGGGCGCTTGTCATAATTGAGCAACGTCGGTTCGAGCAGCGGATTGTTGACGAACAGCCCCGTGAGGCACTCGAACAGCAGCGCCAGGCCATACCCCTTGTAGCCGCCGGCGGGCAATAGGATGGCCGCCAGGTTGGGGTCGGTGGTGGGCTGGCCGTCTTTATCCAGCGCCCAACCTTCGGGGATGGGCGCGCCCTTATCTTGCGCCAGGTTGATCTTCCCGAACGCCGCGACGCGGGGGGCCATGTCGAGCACGATGGGCGGGTGATCCTTGGCGGGGACGGCAATCGAGATGGGCGCGTTGTGCACGCCAGGCGCTTTGGCGCCGGTGGGGGCCATGTTGGGCGGGTTGGTGACAATGGCGATGCCCGCCAGCCCCTGCTTGGCGGCCATCAGCGAATAGTAGGCCATCGCGCCCTGGTGTGACGTGTTGCGGATGACCACCCAGCCCACGCCGGCGGCGCGCGCCTTTTCAATGGCCTTGTTCATGGCGAACACTGTCACCACCGGGCCAAAGGCGAAATCGCCCTCGACCAGAGCGGTGGCCACGGTCTCTTTTTCCACGCGGATGTTGGGCCGGGGGTTCATGATGCCGGCGTCCACCGCGCGCAGGTATTGCGGCACGCGCAACACGCCGTGCGAATCCACCCCGCGCAGGTTGGCCCACACCAATACCTCGGCCTCGATGGCCGCATCCTGGGGCGGCAGGCCCGCGCGCGTGAACACCTCGGTCGTGAACCCTTGTAGAGCGCGCCAATCAACGCGAATATCGGCCATGACGGTCTCCTTTCATCGCGGATATTGCGGCACGGAGAGGAAAGCGGACATGATTTACAGGATTTACAAGATTCTATGTGGAGCTGCGGCGCCACTTGCCAGGTATGCTCTATCTTGTCAATCCTGTGAATCTTGTCAGGAATAGAGACTGCCCCAGAACAGCCTCCGTGGATGATGGGGTGATTGTACCGTCAAGCGCGCGGCGCTGTCAACCACAGACGTCACTCCCGTTCAGATGGGATCTGTCTTGGGGTCACTGGTGTGCCTTGCAACCGCGCCCGATTGACGGTATAATCGGATATAGTCGAGTGAAGGATTATCACGGGAGCAAGGAACATGGAGACGCCTTCCGCGCTCAAGGTCAAAATCGAACAAGCTCTCGACCAGTTGACCCCTGATCAATTGGCAAAACTGTGGGAGTATCTAGAGCAGCTATCAGACGCTGTTGCCCCGCTCTACTCACTCTATGAAGACGCGATAGACGCTGGCGTATCGGAGCTGGCCGAATCCCACGATCAGAACCTCTACTCCGGTAGATAGCACAACCCCACCGTTCCCGGCCCGGAATGCACCGTCAGCGCCGGGCATAGCTCGCACATCAGCGTCTCGACCGGCGAGACTACTCGCGCCACCAGCTGCCGCAACGCCTCAGCGTCGGCTTGGGCGGCGGCATGGGTCAGAGCCAGGCGCACGCGCCCGCCCGTTCCCACCGCCTTTTCCACCAGCGCCGCCATGCGTTGGTAGGCGCTCTGCCGCGAACGCGCCACCCCCAACGTCACGATGACGCCGTCTTCCATGCTGATGAGGGGCTTGATGTGCAGCATCGAGCCGACCAGGTGTTGCGCGCGCCCGATGCGCCCGCCCATGTAGAGGTAACGCAGCGTGTCAGCGGTCTGGAGCATCCGCGCCGTAGGGATGGCGCGGCGCACGAACGCGAGGATGTCATCGAGCGTGGCGCCCTCGATGGCGGCGCGGGCCGCTTGCAGCGCCATCCACCCGTGGCACATCGAGACGTTGCGCGTATCCACCACCTCGATCCGCACGTGCTTGAGCTGCTGCGCGGCCATCTCGCACGCCACCCGCGCCGCCTGGTACGCGCCGCTGCCCGTCGAGGTCATGTGAAACGAGATGATCTGGCCGGCCCGTTGGGCGGCCTGGCGAAAAGCGGTGAGGTAATCGCCGGGGCCGGGGGTGGCGGTGCGGGGCAATTGGGCGCTATCGGGCAGGCTGGCCATGTAAGCGTTGAACTCGGCGGGCTTGATATCCACCATGTCGCGCAAGACGCGCCCTTCCAGGTGGACATAATAGGGGATCATCAGCAGGCCATAACGCTCGTAGAACGATTCGGGCAGGCTGGTGGTGCTATCGGCGATGACCGCGACCTGAGACATGAGGGCACGCCCCTTCGCGCACGCGAACAGGGGATGCCGCGCCCCCTTGCGGTGGGCGCCGGCATCCCCCACGGTGAATACCTTGCGATAGCCTACGCTCGCTCTTGCAGGAAGGCCACCGCGTCGGCGACGGTGACGATCTTTTGGGCCTCTTCGTCCGAGATATTGCCGCCGAACTCTTCCTCAAAGGCCATAATTAGCTCGACGAGATCCAACGAGTCGGCCTCCAAGTCCTCCCGGAAGTTGGCCTCCGGCGTGACCCTTTCCGCGCTCACGCCCAGCTGATCCACAATGATTTCCTTTACGCGCTCGAAAACATCACCTGACACAGTCCTATCCTCCTCTTGGGGTGTTCAACTTGCCGGAAGACGCTCGAATTATACCGCCTGAGAGCGCAGATGTCAATGTCTCCCAGAGTGGATTTCGACGCTCGCGGCGAAATCCGCAAATCACAACCCAACGTCAGCGCCGAGGTTACGGGTGCGCGACCTATGTCGCGAAATTAACCGCGCCATGACGAATATCATGGGCGCGGCCCTGACCTTTGGCACTGCTGCTTGGGCGCCTTGTGCGCGATAATAGGGCATCCCAATAGATAGCCAACCAGATAGGAGCAAGGTATGAAAACGATCCGAACCATTGCTGTAATTTTGCTTGTCGGCGTGGTAGTCACGCTGGGCGTGCTGGGGATGACCCAAAGCAAAAAAAGCGCCCAAGTGAACGCCCAAACATCCGCCGCGACGGTCAAGGCGACGCGCGGCGACATCGAAGAAATCGTCAGCGCTACCGGCAGCGTGGCCGCCGACCGTCAGTCGCAAATGGTGTTTAGCGTCAGCGGCGTTGTAGATGAAGTGAGCGTCGCCGAGGGCGACCGCGTGACCGAGGGCCAGACGTTGGCCCGGCTCGATGATGACTCGTTGCAGCGGGCTGTGGCCAAGGCCGAAGCCAGCTTGAAGACCGCCCAGGAGCGCCTGGCGCAGGCCAAGCGGCCCGCCAGCGAGGCTGAACTGGCCCAGGCGCAGGCCAAGCTCGACCAGGCCAAGCGGCCCGCCAGCGAGGCTGAACTGGCCCAGGCGCGGGCCGCCGTGAACGCCGCCAAAGCCAAACTGGCCCAACTCAAGGCTGGCCCTACCGATCTCGACATTCAGGCGGCGCAATTGAACATTGACTCGGCCAAGAACAGTCTGTGGGGCGCGCAGGCGCAGCGCGACGCGACCAAGGGCAGCAAGCAACAGTCGGACGCCGCCAAAGATCAGGCCGAAGCAAACGTGCTGGTGGCCGAAGTGAACGTGCAAAAAGCCCAAGTGGCGCTGGAGCAGGTCAAGGCCCCCGCGCGCGCCGAGGAATTGGCCGCGCAGCAAGCCCAAGTGGACCAGGCCGAGGCGCAACTGGCGCAGCTCCTCGAAAAGCCCAAGGCTGAAGAAGTCGCTCTAGCCGAGGCGCAGTTGGCGCAGCTCAAAGAAAAACCCTACGCCGAAGAGGTGGCCGTCACCCACCCCCAGGTCGAAGAGGCGGCGCTGGCGCTCAAGCAGGCGCAAGAGGATCTGGCCGACGCGCTGCTCGCGGCCCCTTTTGATGGCACGGTGATGCAGACGCTCATCAATGAAGGGGAATGGATCGCCGCCGGCTCGCCCGCTATTGTCCTGGCCGATACCCAAGCGTTGGTGGTGGATGTGATGCTCGATGAGGTGGACGTGGCCCAGATATCCGAGGGGCAGGTAGCTCGGCTGATGTTTGAGGAGTTGGCTCATCTGCTAGCCACACGCCACCGAGACGAGCAACGGCGTGGCTTACAAGGAGAAGGTGCGGCTCTAACCCACCGACCTGCCCATCAAGCCCGGCATGACCACCAATGTGGATATCGTCACAGCGCAGGCGCAAAATGTGGTGCTGGTTCCCAACCGCGCCATCACCGCCGATCGCGCCGCGAACAAATACTATGTCACCAAGCAAAACCTGCTGGGCGTCGCGGAGCGAGTCGAAGTCAAAATTGGCCTGCGCAACGATGACTATGCTCAGGTGCTCGAAGGCGTGGACGAGGGCGATACGCTCACCCTGGCGGCGATGGACGGCGGCATGGGCGGCGGCGCAACGACTACCACCATGCCGGGCGGCCGCGTGATGATGTTTGGCGCAGGAGGACGATAGTGATCGAGCTTCAAGATATTACCAAGACGTATCAGATGGGGCAGATGGAGGTGCGCGCCCTGCGCGGCGTATCGCTCCACATCGAAAAAGGCGAGTTTGTCACCATCATGGGGCCGTCGGGGTCGGGCAAATCTACGTTGATGAACGTGCTCGGTTGCCTCGATTCGCCCACCTCGGGCAGCTACAAGTTGGCCGGCGAGGATGTGAGCGGCCTGGGCGAGAACCAGCTCGCGCACATTCGTAACCGCGAGATCGGCTTTGTCTTTCAGGGGTTCAATTTGCTCGCGCGCACGCGGGCCGTGAACCAGGTGGAGTTGCCGCTGATGTACGCGGGCGTCTCGGCGGGCGAACGCCGCCGCCGCGCCCAAGAGGCGCTCAAGACGGTGGGCTTGGCCGAGCGTATGAACCACAAGCCCGATGAGCTTTCGGGCGGCCAGCAGCAGCGCGTGGCCATCGCGCGCGCCCTGGTGACCAACCCTTCCATCATCATGGCCGACGAGCCGACCGGCAACCTCGATAGCCACACCGGCCGCGAGGTGTTGCGCCTGTTCCAAGAGCTGAATGAGCACGGCATGACCATCATCTTTGTGACGCACGATAGCGAGATCGCCAAGTTCGGCCGGCGGATTGTGTTCATCCGCGATGGACTGATCGAGCGCGACGAGCCGGTGCACTAGGAGGAAGTATGAACGTAATCGAAAGCCTCAAATCGGCGTTGACGGCTTTGGGGTCGAACAAATTGCGCGCCGCGCTCACCATGTTGGGCATTATCATCGGCGTGGCGGCGGTCGTCGCGCTCTCGGCCATCGGCGAGGGCGTCGGCTCGGTGGTGACGGATCAAATCCAGAGCCTCGGCTCGAACATGATCGGCGTGATGCCGATGCGCCCGCGAGATTCCACCCGGCCGGCCGTGCTCACCACCGCCGACGCCGAGGCGCTGGCCGACCCGTTCAACGCGCCGGCGATTGTGGCCGTGGCCCCCACCGTCGGCGGCGATCTGAGCGTGAGCTATGGCGACCAAAAGGACACGATCAGCGTGACGGGCGTCAACGAGCACATGTTCGCGGTGAGTTCACTCGAGATGGCGATGGGCGGCTTTTTGACCGCCGCCGATGTCGAAGATCGCGCCCGAGTGGCCGTCCTCGGGTGGGACGCCTACACCAAGCTCTTTCCCAATAACGAATACCCTCTGGATCGGACGATCAACATTGAAGGCACGCGCTTTCGGGTGGTGGGAGTGCTCAAAGCCAAAGGCGGCATGGGCATGGGCGGCAGCGCCGATGAAGTGATCTATGTGCCCATCACCACCGCGCACGCCCGGCTGTATCCCCGCCGCACGCTATCGGGCGAGTACCAGCTTTCCGCGTTGCGCGTGATGGTGGCCGACGAATCGTTGAACGATGCGGCCAAGAGCCAGATCACGGCCGTCTTGCGCGAGCGTCACAACCTCGACCCGAAGGACGAAGACGATTTCTTTATCATGAGCCAGCAGGATGCGCTCGAAGCGTCGAGCCAGATAACGGGCATTTTGACCACCTTTTTGAGCGTCATCGCGGGCATCAGCTTGTTGGTGGGCGGCATCGGCATCATGAACATCATGCTGGTCACTGTCACCGAGCGCACCCGCGAGATCGGCATCCGCAAGGCGGTGGGGGCCACCAGAGGGGCCATCCTGACGCAGTTTCTCATCGAGGCGCTGGTGCTCACGTTGGGCGGCGGCGCTATCGGCATCGCTCTGGGCGCCGCAGGGTCGAGCCTGGCCGCGCAGTTGATGAACATGGCGGCGCGCGTTACCCCGACGATGGTGACGCTGGCGACGGGCGTGTCAGCGGCGGTGGGGTTGATTTTCGGCGTCTATCCCGCCATGCGCGCCGCCAGGTTGCACCCCATCCAGGCGTTGCGGTATGAATAATCGCGTGTCAGGAGGTATTCACAATGGGCTTGTTTCGACGTAAACCTACAGAAGAAAAACGTTGCCCAATGTGCCGTTTTTATGTGATGCTGGATGGCAAGGGCTATTGCGCCAAAGATCTACCCTCGACCATCAACGTCCGGCTGCTCTCGCGCGAAGGTATCGTTCGACAATGTGGTCGCTGTCCAGCCGAGATGACCTGCGGCGCCTGGACAGAAAAGTAACCTCGACGCGGCGCATGCATGCAAAGCAGGCCGGCCCCTCTCTTCCCCGGGCCGGCCTGCCCTGCTGTTGGGCCGGCGCCCACTTGATCTGACCTCGCCTCCGGCCCCATGCGCGTTGGCTTGGTTTGAGGGAGCGCCAGCCGCTGAAACGCTTGGTGTGAAATGATGTTTGCGAGCCAGTAGGCGCGGTTTCTAACCGCGTCGGTCGCCTGCCAGCCCACTAAAACGC
>CAZYPJ010000131.1:0-1010 GCA_964649365.1 uncultured Anaerolineales bacterium
TTCAGAAGCGCGTGAAGGCCTGCCCCTTCAACTACGTGAAGCTCCCCAAGGACCTCGCCACCATTGACGCCACCGTGGTGGATAAGCTGCGCGCCTTCCCCGGTGTCGAGGAGGCCTCCGGCGTCCTGGAGATGTTGGCCTTCCACGTGGACGAGTCCGCGCCCGCTACCCCGAGCCTGGGCTTCCCCAAGCCCAAGGCCGAGACGGATGCCGCCAAGAACGATCAGCCCCCGAAGGGGGCTGATCGCTCTTGGCGCAGGCACGTTATTTGTTTTGAGTGGCCCACCACTCGTTCACTTCGGCGGTCCACTGATCGCCGCCGAGCTTTTTCCATTGCTCGACGAACTTGTCGAAATCGCTGAGCGGCTTTTGCCCCGTGATGATGCCGATCATCGTCTCATCGCGGAGCTTTTGCAGATCCACACCGCGCTCGATCTCGGTAGGGGTCGGCGTGCTCTGGAACTTGGTCATGACGCCCTCATTCGCTGTTTCGAGGATGAACAGACGTGAACGGCTGTTGACCACATTGACGCCTGTGGGGTCATTCAGAATGCGCTCTTGATAGGCGTCACGCTTTTCGGGCGGGATCTTGCCCCACTCGTCCAACTGGTAGCGGATAATATTGGCCGCCGATTTGGGGTCAATAAAGCCGCTGCCGCGCGTGCCCACTGGGCCGGGGGTCCAGTTCTGGTAAGAGATGCCCGAGTCAACAACTTTGTCGCCGTCCCAGGTATAGTTGCAGCCTTCCCAACCATGCATCCGGCGCCAGGGATCGTGCCAGAGCTGATCCCACCAATCGTTGATGGCGAAAAGCTGTTCAAAGTACTTGAAACCCTTCTTGAAGGCAAAGGGACCATCGCGGAAGTTGTTTTCGGTGTGGCGACGCTTGAACCCCTTAGGGCCAGTGGGAATATCGGTAAAGGCCCACTTGGCGTTGGGGTCGTTCTTGCCGCTGTCTAGATTGGCGCCGCAGGAGGGCGTAAAATGCAGGCCACCGATGTTGGCTTCGC
>CAZYPJ010000131.1:1020-10368 GCA_964649365.1 uncultured Anaerolineales bacterium
TTGGCTGCCACATCCTGCATGGATTTGGACGTGTCAATGGTATAAAAGTCTTTGCGGAATACGCCGTCCTTATACCACTTGCTCAGCAGTTCCAACGCCTCTTTGACTTCGGGGCGAATGGCGCCATACATTAGCTTGTCGCCTTCGGGTTGCCAATGGTCGGGGATGTAGCCAAATCCGCCCCAGATGGCGTCTAGACTGCCGTACCAAGTGTGATACAACACCGACGGTCCACCAGCCGCGCTGGCCAGTAGCCCGGCTGTGGTGCCTTTGGCGCCAGCGCCAAAGTTCCCCGTGGCAAAGGTCATAGCCAGATCATAGAGTTCGTCAAACGTGGTGGGGACCTTCTTGCCTGCTTTTTCTAGCCAATCCTGGCGATACCATAGGATGCAGTCGTTATGGGCCAAATCCTCGACGCGCGACAGGCCATATAGTCGCCCGTTGATCTTGCTCCATGTCCACGGCAAGTCACCATATTCGCGCCAGATGCCCTTCCAACGTTCGCCGGCGTATTGGTCGTAGGCGTCAGTGATATCTTCGAGCAAGTCCGCCTGGACCATTTGGACAAAGACCGTCTCGGGCACGGTCTCTAAAAAGTCGGGCAAATCGCCCGAAGCCATTGCTAGGTTGTATTTCTGCATGGCTTCGTCGTTGGTGCTCCACGTCCAGGCTACCTTGTACTTGACGTTAAAGAGCGCCTCGATCATGCGCGCCCAGGGGTTGTTCTCGAGGTCTTCGCCCGTGCAGAACTTGGTCTGGGCGTCAATGCGGCGGGTGCAGGTAATGACAATGGGGTCCTTGTAAGGCGCGTTTTTGGGCAAATCGGGTAAAAGGGTCTTCCAGCCCCGGGGCTTGTCGGGGCTGCCCAGCTTGTCTTGCTTGGGGAGCAGTTCTTCCGCCGTTTTGGGGGCCACTTCTTTGACCACTTCCTTGACGACTTCTTTGGTCACCACCTTTTCTTTTTCGACGACCTGGGTGACCACTTTTTCGACAGGCTTTTCGACGACCTTTTCCTTCTCGACGACCACGGTTTCTTTAACGATTTGAGGCGCACATGCCGCCATCAAACCGCCAAAGCCGAGAGCGCTGAGCCGAAGGAACATACGACGCGAGAGATGCTTCTGATCCAACATGCTTCTTCACTCCTGTCTAGTCGCAAAACCAGCTACCAATCCTAATGTCAACCATTGAATCATCACGACTGAGCCGAGAGACTGACTTGGGCCGCTGTTCACCTCCTTTGCTGAGTGGCGAAAATCATTAGCGAAAGATGGGTCAGCCGCGCAGCGCGCCCAGGAGGTTGATCTCTGGAGCGCCGGCAGGCTGGGTATGAAGCATCGCACACTATCCCATGCAAAACCGATGACCAGTATAAAATGGGAAATCACGCTTGTCAAGCAAATCGGCGCCTTTGGTTATCTTTTGACCTCGATCAGATACCAGACCGTCGCCGGGTCGCCAGTGAGCGCGATCTCGAACGCGCCTGCTGTAGGCGTGAATAGCCGCGCCTCGCCCAATGGCTGGCCGCAGCCATCCAGCGGCTGCAACCGCACTTCCTGTGCGCCTTGAAGATTACATAAAGCTACCACGCCCGTAACCGGTTCGATGCGCAACGGCGCCTCGCCCCACTCGGCGCCCAACGAACGGCGCGTCTCATCTTCCCAACGCATCCCAGTGTTGGCCACGCGCGCGGAAGCGATCAGGAGCATCTTGGCCGAATACGTCAGGTCGCGCCCGTCGAGACTGGCCAATTGCACCGCTCCAAAGGGTGTGAACAGATCGAGCCGTAAATTGCGCGTGGCGCGGCGCCCGGCCCGGCGAATGATGCATTGGTGGCGCGGGGCGTCTATCAGCACGCGGCCATCTTGCGGCGCTTCCTCCCAAGTCAGTTCGCCCGTATCGCTGCGGATGATCCCCTGCGGCAAAGGCAACGTCTCTTGCGGCTGAAGCTCCTGCCCGTGAAAACTGGCGATCTCGGTGCGGTGTACTAGCCCCAATCTGCCCGGCAGATGCGGCGCCCAATAGGGATGCGCCGGGTCGCCGGGCGTGCGCAGGCTTTCCAACGCCCAGTCGTGGGGGATGATCCGCTGGATGGTCTCACGGGCGGGCTGCACATCGCCGCGCAAAAACATCAACGCGCCCAGGGCAAACTGGCTCCAACGCGCCGGGTTCGTGCCCAGCGCGAATACCTCGCCCTTGGGCGGGTTGCGCCATTCTTCGTGTTGCCAGTAGGGCGTGGCCCAGCTCCCATCGTAATCATAAAAGATGACGCCATCCCAATCTTGTAACAGGCCGTAGGCGGCGGCGATGGGGATGAACTCGGCGGCATAGTCGTTGGGAAAAGGCTCGTTGATCTCGGAGACGATGTAGGGCCGCCCACGCACTGCGCCCCGCGACGAGTGCGCCGGCAATGAGACATCGGGGTCATCCACCATCGGCGAGTTTTCAATGTACCAGTCGTCGCGGCGCCAATGATAGCCCGCGCGATGCGAGCGCGGATGCTGCCAGTAAAAGTGCCCATCGGTGATGTCGAGCGTGGCGTTGGCTTCCAACATGGGCAGCGCGCTCCAATCGTGGAAATGATCGGACGTGCCCAAGAGCAATTGCTTGGCTTCCAATTCGCCGCGCAGATAGGCGCGCATCTCGGCGAAATAAGCGCATTCGAGGTCGGTATAAAACTGAGCTTCATCGCGAAAGCGCGCAGCGTCGGCCCGCGCAAACTCGGCTGGCGATAGCCGCCGCGCCGAACCGCGCGCTGCATCCTCATAGTCACGCAAATCGCCGCCCCAAGCCGTCGCCAGGGTCGCGCGGTCGGGATATTTGGCCATCAGCCAGGCGTTCCAGCGGCGATTTAGCTCGGCCCGATAAGTCGAAGGAACGGTATAATAGTTCCCTCTGGCCGGGTCCGATTCGCCGTCAGCCAAAAATCCGCGCACCCAGTATTCAAGCAGGCTATTCTCGTTCACCAGTTCAATCAATGCGATGGCGGGCTCGTCGCCATAACGCACGCCAGTAAAGGGGTTGACGTGACCGACCAACTGGCGAGCGTATTCTTTTTGCAGAGCGATGAGCTGAGGATCAAAATAAGTCAACGATTTGCCCCAGCGCACCTGCTCGGCCTGCGCTACGCCGTCCGCCGCAGTAAAAGTGCGCGCCACGTTCAGGTTGAGGTCGAGATAAATGCCTTGCCGCTTGCAGCAATAGATGAAATAATCCAACCGCGCCAATCCCTCGGGGTCGAGCGCGCGGGTGGATTCATCCTGCCCGCCCCACCAACGGTTGATCTGATCGCCCCGGCGCGCCCGCATGACGATGCCCATCGGCCAGCGGTGGTCGATGGCGTGCAGGCGGATGCAGTTGACGCCAAACTTGGCCAGGCGGCGGGCGACCAACGGCGCGGCCTCCATCGGGGGCAAGGGCATCTGCGTGCAGAGGTTCAAGCCCCATAACCGCAAGCGTCTGCCGTCGCCTGTAGCCAAATGACCGTCGAGGTTGCGCACAAAGCCGGTAGCTCCTGCCGGCTCGGGCAGAAGAAAAGCCATATCGGTGGGACCGGCGGTGGTATCGTTCCAGGGCATGGCGAATTCAGGCCAACGGTCGTGGTCGGGCGCCGGTCGTGATGTGGCGTTCATGATTGCTCCTTTCACAGATCGCGCGCTCAGCGCGTCACGGTTAGTAGATACCAGAGTGTAGCCGGTTGGCCGCTCAAAGAGATCGTCCAGCCGTCGCTTGTTGGCTGCAAAGGCTGGCCTACGCCGATGAGCTGGCCGCAGGGGTCGAGCGGCGACAGTGTAATGCCTTTGATCTCGCCCAATCCTCGCAGGGTGATCTGCCCCGTCACCAGCTCGATCCGCGTTGGGCCATGGCCCCATTGATCGCCCAGCGAGGTGCGACTGTCGTCTTGCCAGTGCATATCGGTGTTGGCCACGCGAGCTGCGGCTACGAGGAGCAGGCGTTGCGCTTGGGCAATGGGTTCTGGATCGAGGCTAGCAAGTTGTACCGCTGCAAAGGGAGTCTCAATGACGACAGCCATATTGGATGTAGCGTATCGTCCGGCTCTACCGATGGCGGCCTGCCAACGGGGAGCATCGATACGCATACGGCCATCGCCAGGGCGTTCCTCCCAGACCAGTTCGCCCGTATCGCTGACAATTTCGCCTTGGGGCAAGGTCAGCTCGCCCGGCGCCGGGGAGAGAGCGGCGGCGCTGAAATCGGCGAGGGCGGTGGCGTGCGTCAACGCTAACCGGCCCGGCACATGGTGCAATTCGTAAGGAAAGGTGTCGTCCGGAAGATCAGCGCGCAAGCTTTCGAGCACTCGCTCGTGCGTCACATGGCGTTCGACCATGCGCCGGGCAGCTTGCACGTCGCCCCGCAAAAACATCAGGGCGCCGATGGCTGTCCCCATCATCTTGACGGGATCATTGGCCATTGTGAAGAAACTTGGAGTAACGTTTTCATTCCACCGCTCAGCGGGATCGCCGCGATAGCTGTAAAAAAACAGGCCGTCCCAATCTTGCAGCAGGGCATATGCCGTGAGGATCGGGATAAACTCGGCGGCGTAATCGTTGGGGAAGGGTTCATTGGTCTCGGATACGGTGTAAGGCAGGCCCTTGACGCGGCTACGCGATAGCTGCGCCGGGGCGGAATGATCGGGAGCATCTACCATGGGTGTATTGGTGAGTATCCAGTCGCGCAAGGAATAGTCGCCTGCCATATAACGGGGGTGTTGCCAATAGACGTGACCGTCTATGATCCCTAACACGGCGTTGTTTTGCACGTGCAGTGTACCATGGATACCATGATTGTGATCGGAAGTGCCGATGATGACCTGGCGCACACCTAGCTCGCCGCGCAGGTAGCTATCCATGTCGCGGAAAAAGCTCTGTTCTAACTCGGCGTAGAACGTCGCTTCATCGTGAAAGCGCCCTTTGCTCGCAGCAGCGAAATCCTCTGGGCGTAGACGACGCACCGAGCCACGCGCCGCGTCTTCATAGTCGCGCAGGTCGTTCTCCCAAGCGCGCAACAATGTTTGGCGATTGGGATAGCGGGCGGCCAGCCAATCGTTCCAGAGCCGGTCGAGATCGGCAGCGTAGGCGGGGGGAATATCGCCCCAAGTGCCGAAAGGCTTGGTCTGTTCGCCTCGCAACCGATTGCGCACCCACGATTCCAAGATGCTGTTTTCATTCACCAATTCGACGATGGCAATGGCAGGATCCTCGGCGTACCGATGGCCGGTATAGGGGTTGACGTGGCCCAGCATCTGCGCCGCATATTCTTTTTGCAGGCGAATGAGTTGCGGGTCGAAATACGTCAACGCCTTGCCATAGCCGATCCAATCCGCCTGTTTGACGCCATCGGCGGCGGTAAAGGGGCGCGACACGTTCAGGTTCAGATCAATATAGATGCCGTTGTCTCGGCAGCACGCGATAAAATAATCCAACCGGGCCATCGCCTCGGGGTCGAGTGCGCGCGTTGACTCGGGGTCGCGCTTGAACACATCGCGCTCACCCTCGGCGAGCGCGGGTGCGTTCAAGCGCCGCATGAGCACGCCGCCAGGCCAACGATGATCCATGTGGTGCAACCGAACACAGTTGATGCCGTATTTAGCCAGATACCGTGCAAGGATCGGGGCCTGGCGCATAGGCGGCAGCGGGGCGGCGCCAGTGATGTTCTGCCCCCAGATACGCCAGCGGCGGCCATCGCCCCTGACCAGGTGGCCATCGGCAATGCGGATGAACCCGCTGGCGCCGGCGGGCTTGTCGAGCAGGAACGACATATCCGTCGGGCCGGATGAAACATCATCCCACGGTAACGCAAAGGCCGGCCAGGCGTTATGATCGGGCATGGGCCTGTGTAAACGATCATCGGGTGACATGGTTTTCTCCTATCTTGCAAGCATTCAATTGGCGAGCAGGGCCGGCTCGCCCGATTCTCTGCTCTTGGGAGTCATCATCCCAGGAAGATTTTGACCATTAGCCCATAGCGAAACGGCGGCAAAACCAGGCGGCCGCCATCCAGGCGCGCCGCGCCCGCATCCTCCGGCCACGCCGAACAAGTCTGCGCTTGCCCGCCGACAATGCCCAGAGGCGCCAGGTCAATACTCAAACCGGCGATCTGCTCCGGATCGCGTTCATCGCGGAGCACATCATGCCAATTGTCGGTCTTGTTGCGCACCCAAGCCAGCAAATAGCGGCGGCCCCGCAACGCCAAGAACCAGATGCGGTCAGTGGAAAAATCTACCGGCTGAAAGTTCTCCTCATCCAGAGCCACGTCCGCCACGAGATCGGCAAAGGGACGATATTGGCCCCAGAGGTTCTTGTTGTCCACATACTGATCCCAATGCCAGATGTGGCCCACGCCGGCGGCCCCGGCGAAAAAGGCCGGGTAGGTGGTATCGTGGGATATGATGCCGCGCTCGTCTATGCGGTAAAAGCGGAAGGGGCCGGTGTGACGGTCGTTGACCGCGCCAGTTTCGGCGAGGATGATGGGTCTATCTGGTCGCCGCGCCTGTTGGATGGCCGCGATGCTGAACGCCACTGGATCGAGCGCGCAAATCTCCCAAGGCGCGCCTTGATCGAGATAGCGATGCACCTGCTGGAAATCCATCTCGTCCATATGGAAATCATCTTGAAAGCGTTGCTTGCGCGGATCGTCAAAGCTGCCCAACGAGTTGACCACGAGTTGCTTGGGAGCCAGCCGCTTGAGTTCGCGCAGCATGTCGCGCGTCCATTCGCGCACGATGGCCCAATCGTTGGTCTTGACGCAATCCATCTCGTTCCACAGCTCCCAAGCCATCACCGTGGGATCACCCCCATAGCGCGCCATATAGGCCGCTGCTTTGCTTAGCCACAAGGCGCGCCAGGTCGGCTCTTGCAGCCATTCGTCTACGCTGGCGGGGCGGCGGCCGTCAGCGGGGTGTTTGATCGCTTTGTAAAAAGCAGTCCCCGGCTCAAAGGTGCGAAAATGCTCCAAACAAAGCTTGAGGCGAATGCCGTATTGCCGCGCCAACTCGACTACCGTATCCAAGCGGGCGAACGCGGCCAGGTCGAGATGCCCCGCTGTTTCAGTCTCGACGTTGAAATAGGGATGCGAAAGCCATAACCGACAGTAGTTCGCCCCATTGCGCGCCATCAGCCGGAACCAGCGGCGATACTCAAAACAGCCCATTGTGGCTTGGGCCTCGCCGGTTGCAAAATGCTCCATCCCTTTGGGCAGCGCGTACTGAGGCGGCCCCACCAAACAAGGGCCAATGGCACAATAAGGCGTCCCATCGGAATAAACCCAATAGCGCGGGTCGCGCCGGCTCGTTTCGACATAACCAGGGTGATCGGATGGCTGGCACTCGAATTGTCCCGCTTCCACACACGTTGATCCGCGCATCGCTTGATAATGGTATGCGCCGACCTGGGTCGGCGTGTGGCGCGCCGCTAAGGTTGCCGTTCCTACGGGAACAACCGTCTCATAACCGTGATGGTCATAGCGCAGCTCGGCGGGCTGATGGCGGTAGGTCGGACGGATCTCGACAGAGCCATCCGGCGCCGTGAACTCGACGCGATCCGCCTCGGTCGCGAGATCAAACTCGCGCAACCAACGGCCATAACGCGGTACGAACATCCTATCCTCCTTCACACCGAGATCGGGCGGGCGATGGTGGCCCCATTATCACCATGGTTGGTCACGACGATGGCGCGGCGCCCGATCAGAATGCCCGTCGTGCTGGCAATGACCTGTTCGGGAGCGCGGTCGGGCCGTTCGGGAAAGTGGACCTGGCCCACCGCTTGCCCCGCTTTAACCTCAGCCCCAACGGGATAAAAGCTCTCATAGATGCCATCTGCCGGAGAGCCGATATAGTCGCCCGGCTCAGTAGCGGCCACCGGTGTGACCGGATAGGCGGGGCGCTCGATCTCACCGGCGATCAGCCCTTGCTGGATCATTACATTGCGCACGCCCCGCTCGGCCACGCACAACACGTCCGGGTGGCATTCGCCGCCGCCGCCCATCTCGGTGGTGACGACGAGTTTGCCCATACGCTCGGCCTGCACCGGCAATAGCCCTTCGCCGGCGACGTCGGCATAAACAAAGACATAGCGCGCACCCCAAATCTGGGCGGCGGCCAGCATCTTGGCATATTGGGCGTCGTCGGGCACACGGTGCAGGGTGGCGCAAGGGTAAAAGACCATCGAGCGCCCGCCGCTGTGAATATCCATCACGATGTCGGCCAGAGGAAAGAGCACATTGGTCAGGTAGTGAGCGATCAAGCTGGTAACGCTGCCGTTGTATTCGCCCGGAAAGGCGCGGTTCATGTTCATCCCGTCCAAGGGCGAAAGGCGCGCCCCGGCGCGCACGGCGGGCAAGTTCAGCGCGGGGATGAGAATGGCCCGCCCACGAACAGCCTCGGGCTGGAGCGCACGAGCCAGCTTCATTAGCGCCACCGGCCCCTCGAACTCATCGCCATGGGTGCCTCCCAAGGCCAGCAGCGTGGGGCCATCGCCGTTGGCCACCATCGTGATGGGTACTTGGAGGCTGGCCCAGCCGGCGCCGTTGTGGGAATAGGGTACGCGCAGATAACCTTGCTGCTTGCCGGCCTGATCGAAGTGGATATCACACGAGACCTGGGTTTTAATGGCCATGACGCCCTCCTATTTGGCAGACTGCGTTCGTTCCGAGTATTGTATCATTTGGAAGACTGCGCTACAACACGAAAATGGCAAGCGCCCATATGCTTGAGGTGTTCAAAGTTGCGCTCGATGCCATTGAACAGACGGGCGCTCCAGCACACCTCCTGCCTATGACTGGGCGCAGACACGTCGAGACGTAAGAACGGGCAAAAGCGCCATCATTCATGGTTCAACCCATATACCTGTTCTTACGTCTCGACCACGATGCTAATCCAATTCCTCTTCTCGCTTGTTCCACGGCCCGTCAATGAAGGGATACTCTTCCTCCAGTCCCTCGCGCAGCTCAACGCCCAGGCCAGGGCCTTGTGGTACGTCGAGCTTGCTGTCCTTCACCTGAAACGGCGCGGTAAATAACCCCTCTTTCAGCGGGTTGGGCGTCATGTTGGATTCCAACAGAAAACGATTGGGGATCGCCGCCATCAGGTGGGCGTTGGCTGCTGTCACCAGGCCGCCCTGCCAGTTGTGCGCACAACACAACGCCCCGCGCCACCCGGCCATGCGCGCCATGTGCCAGGCTTCGGTCAACCCGGCGTCGTCCGACCCCTGCTGGACGATGTCATACGCGCCGCGATCCAGCCACTCGCCCAGGTCGCCGCGATTCGGGCGCGACTCGCCGCCCGAAATCTTGACGGTGCGCAGAGCCTTTTTGATCGTGAGATAGTTGTCAATC
>CAZYPJ010000132.1:0-4990 GCA_964649365.1 uncultured Anaerolineales bacterium
CCTGAAAAGTGTCGCCGTCAATGATGACGAGATGCCCCACGCCCATGCGCGCCAGGCCCTCGATGATCCAGCCGCCCAGCCCGCCCGCGCCCACGATGGCGACGGTGGCGCGCAACAGACGGGCCTGACCCTCCCAGCCGATGGTGCCCAAGTTGCGCCGGTAGCGTTCCGGCAGGATGTGGGCCTCCAAGGCGGCCAATTCTGCTTGCGCCGGGCTGCCCCCCACTTGCGCGGCCAGTCGCCTGGTCTCGCTGAGCGATAGGGCCGGAGGGTCTATCCCCAGCGCGCGTTGAGACTGGGCATGCCGAGCCAGCGCCTCATGCAGATCAGACAAGCATCCAGCATCGGCCATCGAGTCGCCTCCGATCAATGAATCACGCAATGCGCGCCGCTCACAGCGGCTGGCACTGCGGGCAAAGGTGTGTGCCCCGGCTGCCCACTACGACGCGCTGCACGGCTTGGCCGCAACGCGGGCACGGCTCCCCGGCCCGCCCATAGACGGCCAGCGCCCATTGGTTTTCGCCCGTTTCGCCGCTTGGGGCGCGATAGTCGCGCAAGGTTGTGCCCTTGTTGGCGATGGCCTCGGTCAGCACGGCGCGGATCGCCTCATACAGGCGCGATATATCGGCTGCGGCGAGCGTATCGGCTCGGCGCAACGGATGAACGCCCGCGCGCCACAGCGATTCATCCACATAGATGTTGCCCAGCCCGGCCAACACATGTTGATCGAGCAGCAGCGGCTTGATCTGTCGGCGACGCGCCCTCAACAGCGCGGCGAACTGCTCTGGAGAAGCCTCCAACGGCTCCGGCCCGAGGCCGCGCAGGATTTCGTCGGGGGCGCCCACCAGGTAGAGCCGCCCGAACTTGCGCTGATCGTGATAGTGCAGCGCCCCGCCCCCCTGGAAATAGAGCGAGACATGCGTGCGCCCATCCAGCGGCCGGGGGGCGGCCCCAGCGGCCTCATAAAGCAACCGCCCGGTCATGCGCAGGTGGATCAGCAGGTATCCCTGCGGGGCCAGCGCCAACACGAGGAATTTGGCCCGACGACCCACCGCTGTGATGCGCCGCCCGACCAGCGCCGCGACAAATTCGTCGGGCGCGGGCGTGGCCACTGCGCGCGGCCAACGCACTTGCGCCGCGCTCACCGCCTGGCCCACCACCTGGCCGCGCAAAGCGCGGGCGATGGTCTCCACTTCGGGCAGCTCGGGCATCTAGGGCCTCGCCCGGCGGCGCAGCGAGCCGCTGACCACCGCCCCCGCCAGCGCAGGCACGGCGAGCAGGCTCATCCCCAGGGGGCACGCCGCGTTGCGCTGACCTTGCTCTGCGGGTTGCTGGGGCGCGCTTTCGGCGGCGGGGCGACGAGGGCCGAGGCCCAGGCTGGCGCGCCAACGCGTGTCGAGTTCGTCGAGGCCATAGCCATACACCTGCTGCAAAGCGTCCTCTTGCCGCGAGCCTTTGGCGAACACCGCCAATAGCTCGTGCAGCTTGTCTCGCCCGTATTCTTGCAGCAGGAAATCAACGATGCTGTACGCCTGGCCATAGAACAGATCCACCTGGCTGGCTTGGCCGCTATAACTGGTCATCGAGCGCACCGAAAGCAGGGCGTCGTCCTTTACGCCCTGGTCGAGCGCGCGCTGGTTGTCCTCGGGCATCTCGCCCTCGGCGTACATGGCCAGGCCCTCGTCCAGCCAGCGGGGCAGCCCCGCGTAGGGGTTATCGGTGGCCAGGCCCACCACAATGTGGCTCAGTTCGTGCGCTACGATCATCTCGGAATCGCGGTGCGTCCCCAGCAGGATGAGCGCATCCTCGCCCACGGCCACGCCCAGCGTCAGCACGCGGTCGTCATAACCCGCGCTGCGCGGCGATAGCGCCCGGCTCATGTCGTTCTGGCTGTTATAGACATAGATGCGCACGCGGTGCTCGACCACGATGCCGATGTCGCTTTCCAGCCGCGAGATCGCCTCCTCGGCCCGCTCTAGCAGCTTTTTGGCGTTTGCTTGTTCGCGGCCATACCAGAACAGATCCACCCGCTGGCCGGCCAGCTTTTGCCAATCTTGGTTACGGTCGGTGTATTCAAAGGTCTGCGGCTCGGTGGTCAACGTCGCGCCGTCGTCGGTCTTGAGTTGCCACCAAACGCGAAAAACCGTCCCCGGCGCGTACTGGCCGCTCTCGAGTTCCTCCTGATAAGCGACGTTCACGCTGGGGCCGGGCTGAAAATCGGGATAGACGCGGCGCACCAGGCGCTCGCCCTGCCGGCCGAAAAAGAGCGTCACATCCACAATCGGGCTGGCGCTTTTGGCCACCAGGCTGAAATCCAGCGATTGGGAGAACTCGTAATCCTGCTGACTAGAGATCACCTCAATCGGCGATTGCGCGCTTGCCCCACGGGCGATTCCTAACGATACCGCGATCAACAACGCCAGCATCAGCGCCCAGCGGCGCGGATGGGCCGAACGATCAGGGTTCCATTTTCGCCAGATCATCAACGGGCACATTGACGTACTTGTCCCCTTCCTCGATCAGCATGATCGGGATCTCATCCTTGATCGGATATTTGCGCTTGCAGGCGTCGTTCTGGCAGACCAACCACTTGCCCACCAGCGCCACTTTGGTCTTGCAGGCCGGGCAAGCCAGAATCGCCAATAGCTCTTCGCTCAACATGCGGTCCTCCATATTACTCGAAATATATCACCAATAGGCGAGCGAATGTCACACTAGACTCTATGCAGTATAGCATAGATGACAACGAGACTCAACTCATTTGCGGTCACTTCGCGAGTGGGAGAGGGGCGCGACATGTCGCGCCCCTATGATCCCACACTGGGGTATAATACGCCGCTCTCGCCGATGGCATCGCGCCTGCCGCCCAATGAGCCGCCTCATTTGCGGCAAGCGGCAAATCATGCTATACTTGCCGGTTGGGCAGCTTGCCCACACATCAAACACGCTCTTGGATCAGAGGCGTCGTGCCAGCGGAGCGAGCTAAGCTGGTTCGCCGATGGTAGAAAAGGGCGGAAGAAAAACGAGGAGGGTTCGGTGGCAGTTATCAGCATGAAACAGCTCTTGGAGGCGGGCGTCCATTTTGGGCACCGCAGTCGTCGTTGGAACCCCAAGATGCGCTCGTATATCTTCACCGAGCGCAACGGGATCCATATCATTGATTTGCAGCAGACGATCCGCTCGCTGGAAAAGGCTTACGATGTCGTGCGCGACATCGCCGCCGAAGGCGGCACGATCCTATTCGTGGGCACCAAGCGCCAGGCGCAAGAAAACGTCTCATCGCAGGCCATGCGCTGCGGGATGCCTTACGTGACCGAGCGTTGGCTCGGCGGCACGTTGACTAACTTTCGCACCATCCGTTCGCGCATTGACCAGATGCTCGAAATCGAGCGCCAGCGCGACACCGGCGAGCTGGACCGATTGATCAAAAAAGAAGCGATGCTCAAGCTGCGCGAACTGGCCAAATTGCAGCGCCGCATCGGCGGCCTGCGCAACCTGCATCGCCTGCCGGAAGCATTGTTCATCACCGACGTGAGCGCCGAAGAGATCGCCGTGAATGAAGCCAAGCGCTTGGGCATTCCGGTGATCGCGATGGTGGACACGAACTGCAACCCTGATAACATTGATTATGTCATCCCGGCCAACGACGACGCCATCCGGGCCATTTTGCTCATCACGTCCAAGATTGCCGACGGCGTGATCGAGGGCCAGCAAATGCGCGGCGTGGTGATGGAGGAAGAGGGTGTGAGTGAAAGCGCGCCGGCCGGCGCGCCTGTGGATCGCGTTTTCGAGCCGGCGGTAGCGCCCGACGAGGAAGCCTATGTGCCGTCGGCGATTGACGAAGACGAGGATCTGCTCGTCATTGACGACGAAGAAGACCTCTAATTCTCAAAGCACTTTTCACCGAGCCGGGCCACGATCCCGGCTCGGCGCATACCATGACCACTACAACGAAAGGTTGAAATATAAATGGCAGCGACAGCAGAGACCATCAAGCAATTGCGCGAATTGACCGGCGCGGGCGTGTTGGATTGCAAAAAGGCGCTCGACGCCACGGGCGGCGATATGGAAAAGGCCGCCGCGATCCTGAAAGAAAAGGGGCTGGCCGCCGCCGCTAAAAAGGCCGAGCGCAAGGCCGCCGATGGCCGCATTGAGACTTATGTCCACCCCGGCGCCAAGCTGGCTACTATGGTTGAGGTCAACTGCGAGACCGATTTCGTGGCCCGCACGCCCGATTTCTTGGCGCTGTGCCACGACCTGGCGATGCAAATCGCCGCGGCTGGCCCCACGTGGGTGGCGCGCGAGAACGTGCCCGCCGACGTGCTGGAAGAGCGCAAGAAGGAGTTTCGCGCCCAGGTGGAGGGCAACAAGCCCGAGAACGTGATCGAGCGCGCCGTCGAGGGCAAGTTGGCCAAGTTCTATCAAGAAAACTGCTTGCTGGAGCAGGCATTCATCAAGGATGACGCCAAGACCATCGAGCAGCTGGTCAAAGAGACCATCGCCAAACTGGGCGAGAACATCGTCGTCAAGCGCTTTGCTCGCTTCCAGATCGAAGGCTAACGCGCTCTGTCAGAGCGCAACCCATGCGGAGGTCCGATTCACGATGTCGCCATACAAACGGGTGCTGCTCAAGCTCAGCGGCGAATTCATGGCCAATGAGACGGGTTACGGCGTAGATCCTGTCACTATTGACCAGGTCTCTGAGCAGATTATGGGCGCGTTGCAGTACAACGTCGAAATCGCCATCGTGATCGGCGCAGGCAATATCTGGCGAGGGAGCAACGCCCTCGCCAGAGGCATGGAGCAGGCTACCGCCGACTATATGGGCATGGTGGCCACGGTCATCAACGCCATCGCCTTGCAAGATTCGCTAGAACGCATGGGCGTCATCACCCGCGTGCAGACGGCCATCGAGATGCGCGAGGTGGCCGAGCCATATATCCGCCGGCGAGCTGTTCGCCATTTGGAAAAAGGACGTGTGGTGATCTTT
>CAZYPJ010000132.1:5005-10367 GCA_964649365.1 uncultured Anaerolineales bacterium
CGCGCTGCGCGCGATGGAGATCGGCGCCGATGTTCTGCTCAAAGCCACCAAGGTAGACGGCGTCTATGATAAAGACCCGTTCAAGTACCCCGACGCTGTGCGGTTCGAGCGCTTATCGTATATGGAGGCGCTCAACATGGGGGTGCAGGTCATGGATAGCACCGCCCTCACCCTGTGCATGGATAACAAGTTGCCCTTGATGGTCTTCAAGATGCAGCCGCCCGATAGCCTGGCTCGCGCCATTCGCGGCGAGCCGATTGGCACGATCGTCACCTGCTGAACCGCCGCGCTGCGGCGGCGGTATGCGCGGTCGCCGCCTACCATTCAAAACACCATAGGGAGGAAGAGCTATGATCGAAGATACACTCCTGGATATAGAAGACAGGATGGACAAGGCGATCACAACCCTGCGCGCCGACCTGATGAGCATTCGCACAGGCCGCGCCTCCCCTGCCCTGGTCGAAAAGATCCCCGTCGAGGCCTACGGCAGCGTGCTTCCGCTCAGCCAGATGGCGACCATTGCCATCCCCGAACCGCGTTTGATCTCGATCCGCCCGTGGGACGCCGGCACACTGGGCGCCATCGAAAAGGCGATCTTGAAATCCGAGTTGGGCCTCACCCCTAGCAACGACGGCAAGATCATCCGCTTGCCCATTCCTCCGCTCACCGATGAGCGCCGCCGCGACTTGGCCAAATTGGTCAGCCGCCGCGTCGAAGAGACGCGCGTCGCGATCCGCAACCTGCGTCGCGATGGCCTCAAAGAGATGACGGATATGGAAAAGGAAAAGACCATCTCGGAGGACGAGTTCTACAAGGGCAAAGATGAGTTGCAGAAATTGACCGACGACTATATCGCCAAAGCCGACAAGGTGGGAGAGGCGAAACAAGCCGAGATCATGGAAGTGTGATGGGCGGTTCTGTCATGACCGAAACCCCGAATAGACCTTTGACCAACGTACCCCGGCACATTGCCATCATCATGGATGGCAATGGCCGGTGGGCCAAAGCGCGCAACCTGCCCCGCTCTGCGGGCCACCGCGCCGGCACAGAGAACCTGCGCCGGGTGCTGAACGCTGCGCGCGACTTGGGCGTCGAGATGGTGACCGTGTACGCATTTTCTACCGAGAATTGGGGCCGCCCCGAACCAGAAGTGCGCATTTTAATGACCCTGTTGGAGCAGTTCATTGATAGCGAGCTGGACGAGCTGAACCGCCAGGGCGTTCGCATTCGCCATCTGGGCCGCACTACGGGCGTGGCGGCGGGGTTGATCGCCAAGATCAAGCGCGCCCAAGAAGTCACCAAGAACAATAGCCGCCTGATGCTCAACGTCGCCTTTAACTATGGCGGGCGCGCCGAGATCGTGGATGCGGTGCGCCAGATTGTCGCGGAAGGGATCGCTCCCTCGGCGATTGATGAGCAGGTGATCGCCCAACACCTCACCACCGCCGGCTTGCCCGACCCCGACCTGATTATCCGCACAGCGGGTGAAATGCGCCTCAGCAACTTTCTCGTCTGGCAGGCCGCTTATTCTGAGTTTTACAGCACGCCCACCTATTGGCCCGATTTCGACGAGGACGAATTGCGGCGCGCTTTGCTCGCCTATCAACAACGCGAGCGTCGCTTTGGGCTGCTGACCCCCGAACCGCAATAGCCCTGGCAACAAAAATCCGCCCGGCCCGACCGGCACCAGAACGGAGGCGCCCATGCTAGGGAAACGCGTCATCAGCGCCGCAATTCTTATCCCCATTGTTGGCGTCGCGACCTATTTTGGGGGCTTGGTCTTGTGGGGCTTGGTCGTTGCGGCGGGGCTGTTAGCGCTCTACGAGTACCTTCGCCTGGTGAAACAAGAGAAGCTGACCCCGTTGTTCGTCCTCGCCATGCTCCTGACTGCTACGCTGATCTCGGATGGGCAATGGCCGCAAATCGGGCTGGCGCTGTGGGCCGCCACCGCGTTGCCGCTGGCGATGCTGGCAGCGCAGGTTTTTCGGGGCAACGCGCCCGGCTCGCTCGATGGCTGGGCGACATCGGTCGCGGGCGCGGTCTATCTCGGCATGGCGCTCAGCTATTTTCCCCGGTTGCGCAACATCGAAGCGGGGCTGATGTGGCTGGCCATCGCGTTGCTGGGCACCTGGATTTGCGACACCGGCGCCTATTTCGTCGGGCGCGCCTGGGGGCGGCGACGGTTCTTTCCGCAGATCAGCCCCAAAAAGACAGTCGAAGGCGCTATCGGCGGACTGGTTTCGGGGGTTATCGCTGTTATGCTGTTGGGGCGATGGCTCGTCGGGCTGGGCGTCGGTTGGGGGGCGTTGCTGGGCGCGCTGATCGTGCTGGCTGCTACCTTTGGCGACCTGGCCGAGTCGGTCATCAAGCGCCAAGTGGGCGTCAAGGATTCGGGGCAACTCATCCCCGGCCACGGCGGCATGTTGGACCGTGTGGATAGCCTGTTGTTCGTGACGCCCTTGGTCTATTATTTCGCCGAGATCATCAATCGCCTGGGCATCTAGCATTCATCAAGAGTGCGTACACCATGAGTTCAGGGATCATCGCTGCAATTCTATCGTTTGGCAATATCATCCTCGCCTCGGTCAACGTCATTATCGGCTTTTCGCTGCTTGCCTATATTCTGGCGCACAACTATCACAGCTCGGTGGCGCGCGCCTTTTGCGCATTGATGGCGCTCACCACCATCGTCTATATCGTGGACATCAGCATGACCGAGGTGACGGCGCCGCGAGCGGCCAACGCTTGGCTGCGCCTCCAATGGGTCGGCATCGCCTTTGTGCCTGCCGCCTATTTCCACTTTTCCGATGCGCTGCTGCGCACGACGGGCGACATCTCGCGCTGGCGGCGACTGGGCGTGATGCTCACCTATAGCGTCGGCCTGATCGCCTTTGTGATGGTAGCCGCTTCCGACCTGATCGTAGATGGCGTCTCTCAAAAGGCCGACATCTATCATTTGGAAGCCGGCCCCTGGTTTTGGTTGTTCGCAGTGTACTATTTGTTTACGGCGGCGAGCGGCTGGTTCAACATCTTGCGCGCCCGCGAGCGCTGCCTCACCTCTACCTCGCGGCGGCGCATGTCGTACCTGATGCTCGCCTTTATCGCGCCGGGGATCGGGGCCTTCCCCTACCTACTCATCCCCACCACCGCCGAGTATTTTTCGCCCACCGTGATCTCGGTGCTGACCCTGGCGAGCAACCTGGGCGTAGCGCTGATGACCATCGTCATCGGCTATATTGTCGCCTACCAGGGCGTGCTCTTGCCCGACCGCGTGGTCAAGCACAACCTCATCCATTATCTGCTGCGCGGGCCGCTGGTGGCCATATTGGTCATCATCATCATGCTAGCGCTGCCCAAAGTGGAGCACATTCTGGGTTTGCCGCGCGATATGGTGATGGTGGTGGCGGTGGCGGGCAGCGTTGTGCTGATGCAGGTGGTCATCAGCGTTAGCAAACCGGCCATTGATCGCCTCATCTATCGCCAAGACCGCCGCGAGATCGCCTGGATTCAGAGCCTGGATCAGCGGCTGCTGACCACCGCCGACCTGGAGCAACTGCTGGAAAACACGCTGATCTCGCTGTGCGACCTGCTGCGCACGCCATCGGGGTTCGTCGTCACCATGCAGGGGGCTACGCCCTCGATCCGGGTGTTCTGCGGGCGGCGCGAGGCCGCCGCCAGTTTCCTGGCGCGCGCTGCGCTGCGCGATATCTTGGACGGCCTGGAGCGCAGCCGGCAGGATGAGTTCCTCGCCAACAGCGATTTCGTGCCGGCCGACGGCCACTGGTTGCTCCCCTTGCGCAGCCGCAGCGACAAGGCCACCCTGGGCATCCTCGGCATCGCCAACGTGAGCGTCGCCGGCGCCGACGGCTCTGGCGAGGGGGTTGCCTTTGGCGAAGAGGATTTGGAGATGGTGGATGGCCTAGTGCGCCGCGCCGAGATGGCGCTGGAGGATATGCGGCTGCAACAGCAGGTGTTCGCGGCTTTGCAGGGCCTGGGCAACGAGTTGGATCAGCTCCAAGAATGGCGCTCGATGCCGCGCTATGCGGGTGAGCAAACGCTGCCAATCGAGACGGCCCCCGCGCAAGCGTCGTGGTTCTCTCAGGCGGTGCGCGACGCGCTGAGCCAATTCTGGGGCGGCCCCAAGCTCAGCTCCAGCCCGCTGTTGCAGATGGATCTCGTCCACGAGCGGCGGCCGGCCAACGACAACGTCCCAGCCAAAGCGGTGCGCTCGGCCTTGCAGGAGGCCATCGAGCATCTCAAGCCCGCCGGTGAGCGCAGCATGACAGCCAGCGAGTGGATCGTGTATAATATCCTCGAATTAAAGTTCGTGCAGGGCCAGCGCATCCGTAATATCGTGCAGCGCCTGGCGATCAGCGAATCGGACTTTTACCGCAAGCAGCGTATCGCCATCGAGCAGGTGGCCGAGACGCTTTTGCGTATGGAGCGAGACCGCCAGAATCGGCAGAACCAAACACCCGACCAACGCTAGAAAGGAAAGCCCATGCCTATCGCCATACCGCGCCCCGAGGAACGCCCCCAGGTGGAAGAGCGATTACGCAAAATGGTGCAGCGTTGGCCCCACGTGAGCGGCTATCACCTCAACCCCGAGCCGGCGGTGGTCGAAGGGATCGTGCAGGGGTTGGTGCGCAGCGTGATGGCCCATGGTTACCCCTATTGCCCTTGCCGCGACCTCACCGGCGACCCGGCGAAGGATCGCGTCAACATCTGCCCCTGCCAATTCCATCGCGACGAGATCGCGCGCGACGGCCATTGCCGGTGCGTGCTCTATGTCGGCGATAATTACGACCCCCGAACCGCCTACGCCTACCAGCCCCCGCAAGAGGGCAGTTTGGCAAGCGCCGTGCGCTCGATCCGCCCGCGCGAGGTGCCGATGTAGTTGCCGCGCTGGTGCTAGCAGTCGCGGCGCATCCGGAGCCTATTGGAGCAAAAGCGGATCCTCTATACCGCCGTGGACATCGAGCAGAACCCCGCCGCCGCCAAACTGGTCGAGGAGTGGAACCACGGCCAACGTTCGGTGCCGACTCTGGTCGTCCGCACCATCGCGACTGAGCCGAGCATCGCCGAGCTAGAGCATCTTCTGCTCGCCTCTGATGTAGTGATCGCCGCCTGCACGGCGTATATCACCAACTGGTGCGGCCAATCGCGGCGCGTCAAAGCGTGGCTGGCCGATCAAAGCATCGCTGCCAAGATCGTGGACATCGAAGCCGATCCGCAGGCGATGCGCCAGGTGGAGGCGTGGAACAATGGGATGCGCTCGGTGCCGACGCTCGACATCACGGTGCGCATGACCGAACGAACCAGCGAGACGGTATTACGCGCATTGGGGTTATAAGGAACGGAG
>CAZYPJ010000133.1:0-5219 GCA_964649365.1 uncultured Anaerolineales bacterium
CGCACTCAGCCGCGTGGCAGCTCGACAGCATCATCGCCAAGCCCGCCACGCAAAAGCACTTTGCCCGTCAGTACCTCTCGATCCCGGTGTTGATGTCTATGGCCAAGGACCCTTCTTGGTACGATCTACCCGCGCCGCCGGCCAACCGTGACGTGTTCTTGGAGATCCCCAAGATCGCCATCACCCCGCCCAACCCCGCTGGGCCGGAGTGCGGCACAGTCTATGTCGGTGAGACGAACAAGATCATGAACGATGCCTGGGACGAGATGCTCGTGGGGTGCAAGCCGGCCAAAGAAGTCATGCCAGAGGCCGTCAAGCGGCTCAATGAAGCGTTCGCCCGCAAGTGCAAGTAACCCTGTCTGGCGCATGTCGCAAGGGAGGGGACTCCCCTCCCTTGCCTCCTAACAGAGTCGTACCCGGGGAGGAAAAATGGCCGTCGCTCCGGCTGTTACCAAGCGCAAGCTCAGCAAAATGGAACGCGACGAGCGCATCGCGGGGTGGTTGTTCATTTCCCCTGTCGTTCTGGGGATTCTGATCTGGACGCTGACCCCCATGCTCGCCTCGCTCTATCTTAGTTTTACCGATTACGCCGTGCTCAAGCCGCCGGTATGGAATGGGTTAAGCAATTGGACGCGCATGTTTACGCGCGATCCCGATTTTATCCAGGCGCTCAAAGTGACCTATTCCTTCGTGGCTATGCAGCTCCCGATTGGCCTCTGCGTGGCCTTGGCGGGCGCCCTGCTGCTCAACACGGGCGTGCGCGGGATGACGATCTTTCGCTCGTTTTTCTATTTACCCTCCGTTGTGCCGGGGGTGGCCATGGCCCTCGTCTGGGCCTGGATTCTCAACATGAACTATGGCCTAGTGAACCAGTTCCTGGCCGCGCTAGGGTTTGAGCGCATCAACTTTTTCGGCAACCCCAAAACCGCCCTTCCCACGATGGCCGTGATGACCTGGTTTGGCGTGGGCAATACGATGATTATCTATCTGGCGGGTTTGCTCAATATTCCGCCCAGTCTCTATGAGGCCGCCGAGATTGACGGCGCAGGATGGGTGCGGCGTTTTTTGCACATCACCATCCCGATGCTCAGCCCGACGATTTTCTACACCGTGGTTCAGGGCCTGATCCTAAGTTTCCAGTATTTCACCAACGCCTATGTGCTCACCAACGGCGGCCCCATGAAGGCAACCTATTTCTACAACTTTATGATCTACCAGGTGGCCTTCTCTAACCTAAAAATGGGATACGCCTCGGCGATGGCTTGGTTCCTGTTCCTGGTCATACTCGTCCTGACGCTCGTCATGACCCTGACGGTATTCCGCAGTTCATCGGCGTGGGTGTATTATGAAACGGAAATGAGGCGGTGACATGTCAGAATCCACGTTAACCGCTGCCTCGGTTACAGCGCAAGATCAAGAGAGGATGGCGACTAGCCGCAAAGCGCGCGTTAGGCGCATCGTGGGGCGAATCCTCATCTATGCGGCGTTGGTGGTGATGTCGGCAATCTATTTCTTGCCCCTCTGGTGGATGCTGATTACGTCGGTCAAGACGCTCAAAGAGACGTTCAGCTATCCCCCCACCTGGTTCCCGCGAACCTTTACGCTGGAGGGGTATGTCAACGCCTGGACCTACATGCCCTGGCCCAAGCATTTCATGAACACCATGACCATCGTGGTGGGCGTGTTGTTCGGCATTGTGCTGTCCGCATCGTTGTGCGCCTACGGTTTTTCGCGGCTGCGCGTTCCTGGGCGCGACATTGTTTTTATCATCGTCTTGGCCAGTATGATGCTTCCCGCTCAGGTGACCATCATCCCCACCTATATCTTTTTCAAAGAGCTGGGGTGGCTCAACTCGTTCAAGCCGCTGATCATCCCCGCCTGGTTTGGAGGAGGCGCATTCAACATCTTTTTGATGCGCCAATTCTTCACCTCCATGCCGGCGGAACTGGTGGAGGCGGCCCGCATTGATGGCAGCGCGCACCTGGGCATTTGGTGGCGTATCATGATGCCCCTCTCCAAGCCAGCGCTGACGGCCATCACCGTGTTCACCATCCAGGGAACCTGGAACGACTTTTTTGGCCCGCTGCTCTACTTGAACAGCAAGGACAAGATGACGCTGGCCCTGGCGTTGCAGGTGTTCAACACCATCGCCGGCTCTGCTGCTCAGAATGCCGCCTATCAGCAAATTGGGCTGTACACCGCGCTGATGGCCGCCTCGACGGTCGTGACAATCCCCATGATTATCCTGTTCATCTCGGCGCAGAGGTACTTTGTAGAAGGCATCCAGATGACGGGACTCAAGGGCTGATTCGGGCTTTGTAGCCGCTGCGTTCCCAACCCCTGCGCTGCAAGAGCGCAGGGGTAGTTTTTGAGAAACAGAGGAGAGCATCCCCATGAAACCGAGCGTCACGATTCGCCCACGTCTCGGCGCGCCCACGCTGCACGTCAATGGCCAGCCCAACGCGGGCATGACTTACATGACCTACCGCCCGCAAGAGCGCTATTTCCGCGATTTCGGCCAGGCGGGGGTGGATTTCGTCTCGTTCTTTGTCTCGCTGACGCACAAGGCCAACCGCCGCGACCTGGTATGGCTGGATTGGGAGACGTTCGATTTCAGCGAACTGGACGAGATTATCGCGTTCATCTTGCGCGCCAACCCCGACGCGCTCATCTTTCCGCGCGTGTATCTGTTCGCCGCGCCCTGGTGGTGCGAGCAGAACCCCGATGAGGTGATGGTCTATCACGACGGCGAGACGCTCAAGCCCGCTCGCGCCTTTCCCGACCCGGTGCGGCTGCCCTCATGGGCCTCGACCAAGTGGCGCGAGGACACGGCGTATGCGCTGCGGCGCATGATCCGTCACATCGCCGCGCAGCCCTATGGCGACCACGTGGTGGGCTACCATCTGGCCTCCGGCGGCACCGACGAGTGGTATTACTGGCCCTACTACAACTGGTTCTTTGGAGCGCCGCAAGAGGATTTCGTGGATTACAGCGCCCCGCAGACGCGCGCCTTTCGCGCCTGGTTGCAGCGCAAATACGGCGCGGTGGAGGCGTTGCGCGCCGCCTGGCGCAACGACGCCGTGACCTTTGAGACGGCGCAGATCGCCCCCAAGAAGGATAAAAAGGCGACTACCTGCTTTGAGCTATACGATCCGGCGGTGAGCCAGCATGTGATTGACACGTTCGATTTCGAGGCCGAGATCATCGCCGATACAATCGCCTATTTTTGCCGTGTGGTCAAAGACGAGACGCAGGGCCAGGCGTTCACTGGCGCGTTCTACGGCTATATCCTGGGGGCCGACGACAAGGGCTATTGCGCCACGCACAGTTTGCTCCAGTGCCCCGATCTCGATTTTCTCACCTCGCCTTCGGGCTATGATTTCCGCGAGCCGGGCTGCGGCTATAGCACGTATCGCGCGCCCATCCGCTCGGTGCAGTTGCATGATAAACTGTGGTGGGACGAGAACGACTATTACACCTATCGCACCCCCGAATGGAAGTGGGTGGAGGGCTGGACCGGCCCGCGCGATTACCCCACCACCGAGACGCAGCAGCTTCGCCAATTGGCTTGCCAACTCGGCCACGGCGCGGCGGGCTGGTGGTTCGATATGGAAGGCGGCTGGTACGACACGCCCGAAGCGATGCAGATGATCCAGAAGCTCAACGCCATCGCCGAGCGCAGCGTGGCGTTCGACCGCTCGTCGGTGGCCGAGGTCGCGGTGGTGGTGGACGAGAAAAGCCTGCTCTACAGCGGGTTCGGCGGTTATCTATACCGTCCGCTCATCATGGATCAGCGCATGCCGGTGGGCCGCATGGGCGCGCCCGCCGATTGGCTGCTGCTCGACGACCTCGACCAGGCGCCAGATTACCGGCTGTATGTATTCCTCAACGCCTTTCGCGTGGCGCCCGCCCAGCGCCAGGCTATCGCACGACTGGCGTCGCGAGGGGCGAATGCAGTAATATGGGTCTATGCGCCGGGCTTGATCGGCGATGCGCTGGACGTGGGCCGCTGCGCTGACCTCACCGGCATCCGCCTGGGGCTGCTGCGCGACAAGGGGCCGCTGCAGGTCGAGATCAACGGCCACGGCGCGCAAGCGCTCAACGGCCTCTATCCCGGCCAAAAGTACGGCACAGAGAACAAGATCGGCCCCGTGCTCTACGCCGATGACCCCGGCGCCGAGATATTGGGCGAGTTGTACGGCTATGGCCAGGCGGGGCTGGTTCGTAAAACGGTGAACGGCCTGCAAGCGTACTATTCAGCGGCGCCCAAGCTGCCGGCGGAATTGCTGCGCGCCGTCGCCGCGCAAGCGAGCGTGCACCTATACGATTCGGCGGATGACGGCCTGTACGTCAATCGCTCGTTCCTGGGCCTGCACACGGCTCGATCCGGCGGGCGGACGCTCCGTTTCCCTGCGCCCGCCAATCTGTACGATGTCTATCGCGATGTTGAGGTCGCTCGCGAGGCCGTCGAGGTCGCGCTCGACCTGCCCGCCCGTTACTCGGCGCTCTACTTCCGAGGGACTCGCGACGAGTGGAACAGGGCGCGCGCCTGGTAGGGGTTTGCGCCTTGCCCGTTAGCGGGCAAGAGCTTACATAAGGAGATGTCAATCGCTATGGAATACAGACCGTGGAAATGGGTCAATCCCCCTACAAACCCGCAGCCGGGCGTGGTTCACAAGACGTATTTTAGCCAGGCGATGGGCCATGATGTTGGCTATAGCCTCTATCTGCCGCCGGATTATGAGCGTTCCTCGCGGCGTTACCCGGTGGTCTATTGGTTGCACGGGCTGAACAACTGCGAGAGCACCGATTATTTTCCGGCCAAGTTCCTCACCCAGGGGATCGAGACGGGCGAGTTGCCGCCGATGATCCTGGTCTATCCCAATGGCTGGTGGTGCAGCTTTTACAGCGATTCGAGCGATGGCCAGGTGTTGACCGAGACGACGATCATCACCGAGTTGATCCCTCATATTGATCGCACCTATCGCACGATCCCCACGCGAGAGGCCCGCGCCATTCAAGGCATGTCTATGGGCGGGTTCGGCGCGCTCAAGTTGGCCTTCAAGTATGTGGATATGTTCAGCTCGGTGGTGGCCTTTGCCCCCGCCCTGGTGACGGTGCAGAGGATGCTGGAACACACGCCCGAGATCTTGCAGATGATATTTGGCGGCGATGGCGAACTGTTCGAGCAGAACAGCCCGCGCAGGTGGGCCTCGCAG
>CAZYPJ010000133.1:5229-6363 GCA_964649365.1 uncultured Anaerolineales bacterium
TCCGCCGGACGCTGCCCATTTGGATCATCTGCGGCAGCGAGGATGGCCTGTTGCCGACCAACGAGGCGATGGATCGCCTGCTCGACGAATTACAGATCCCGCACAAATTGGAATTGATCCCAGGCATTGCGCACAATCTGCCCGCGTTGGCCGAGGCCATCCAGACGCGCGGATTTGCCTTTGCGGCGCGCGCGTTTCGCCTGCCGGAATGAGTCTTTGCCAACAGCGCACATTGACGTTCCAGGAAGGAGCATCATGGACAAGGTCAAGATCGCGATCGTGGGTTGCGGCGGGATGGGCGGCCGTCACTTATTGGGCCTGAAAGAGCTGTACGAGAGCGGCATGTGCAATGTCGAACTGGCAGCGGCCTGCGATCTGCGCCAGGATAACGCCGAGCGCCTGGCCGATAACGCCAAGGACTTGCTGGGCGCGCGCCCCAAGGTGTTCGGCGGCATGGCCGACATGGTCAAGGCCATCCCCGACCTGCAAGGCGCGATCATCACCACCGACGCCGGCTCGCACCACATTGTGGCCACGCAAGCGTTCGAGTTGGGCTTGAATGTGCTTTCGGAAAAGCCGCTGGGCATTTCCATTCACGCCTGCAACCTGATCCTGGCGGCGCAGAAAAAGGCGGGCAAGCTGCTTTCGGTGGCCGAAAACTATCGCCGCGACCCCATGTCGCGCCTGACGCGGGCGTTAATTGACGCCGGCGTCATCGGCCAACCGTATCTCTTTTTCGACATTTCGGCGGGCGGCGGCAATACGATCATCATCCTGCCCTGGCGCCACTACAAGCACATGGGCGGGATGGTCATAGACGGGGGCGTCCACAACGCCGATATGATGCTCTACTATATGGGCGACTCCAGCGAGGTCGATGCCAAGACCAAGCTGTGGGAAGAGACGCGCTACAAGGGGGCGCGCATCGGCGTGGGCGATTTCTACCAGGCCTGGTACGCCGAAATCCCCGATTCGATTACCGCCACCTCGGAGGATATGTTCGTCTCGGTGATCCAATTCAAGAGCGGGGCCTATGCCAACTGGACGCAGTTCTATTCGGGGCATGGCAAGGGTTTTGGCCAGAAGGCGCTTTATGGCAGTAAAGGGTCGCTGATCGTGGGTGGCACGCGCACC
>CAZYPJ010000133.1:6373-10288 GCA_964649365.1 uncultured Anaerolineales bacterium
TAACATAGATGGCAAGCCCGAGCTGACGGCCGATGCGCTGCTGGAGCTCGTTCCCGATTACCACCTGGCCGAGATCACCCAATGCCTGTATCACGCCGAGCGCCCCGCCTCGTTCCAGATGCCCTTCCCCGACGCCGACCGCAAACTGCTGGCCATCGAAGCCTACGAATTCGCCGATTGCATCCTCAAGGGCGCCACGCCCGAAGTGGATGGCCTGGTGGGCCGCCGGGCGCTGGCGATCTGCTACGCCGGGTTGGAATCGGGCGTGATCGGCCGCGCGGTGACGGTGGATGAGATCGAAGCCGAGCAGACCGGCGTGTACGAGGCCGAGATCAACGCGCGTTGGAAGATCTAGCCGGTTTTGGTAGGTTGTGCGAGCGGACAGACGATGGCGATCTGCCCGCTCGCTTGTTTTTATGTCCTTCTAACCCCTTCGGGGCGCTTGCGCCCTCAATGATGCGCCAGACGACGTGACCAACGCCGCGCACTGAACGTCTTATGGAGTGGAACGAGATGACGACATGGCCATAGACCCCGCCCATCAGGGCCGGAGCGTCGCCATGTGGCGCAACGAACAAAGGGGGACAGTGATGAGCATCAGACGCGTGTTGATATTTGCGAGCGTGCTGCTAGTCGCACTGGGGCTGGTGTTGGCGCCGGCGGCAATCGCCGAGAACGCGCACGGCCAGGTGGTGCGCTTTCAGGGCCTGATCGAGAGTCGCCCCGACGCCGAGATCGCCGGCGAGTGGGTGGTGGATGGCCGCGCCGTCCAGGTGACGGAGGATACGATCCTGGTCGAAGCCGAAGGCTCCGCCGAAGTAGGGGCCAGGGTGCAGGTGGTGGCCGAAAACTTGAAAGACCAGACGCGGGAAGCGCTCCTCATCCCCGTCCTGGCCGACGAGCCGCCCGTCCATGAAGTGACCATCCGCGGGCAGGCGACCGAGGTTGCAGAGGATCACATCATCGTCAATAGCCTGGCCATTCTCATCACCGATGAGACCGAGATCAGCGGCGATGACCTGGAAGTAGGCGCCTTTGTGAAAGTCGAGGCGGTCGTCGAGGATGAGACGATCACGGCGCTGCGCATCAATGTGCTCAGCCACCACCGCTACGTCGAGTTTCGCGGCGAGATCGAAAGCATCGCCGACGACGCCTGGGTGGTGGATGGCAAGACCGTTGCTATTGACGAGGACACCACGATCAGCGGCGAGGCCGAAGTGGGCGACCAGGCGACGGTGCGCGCCAAGGTGCTGGACGACGGCTCGCTATTGGCGGTGTGGATTCGCGTCCACGAGCCGACGCCCGAGCCGGTAGAGGAGACCTTCACGGGCATTATCCAGCGCTTTCCGCCCAGCCTGCAAGGCTTTTGGCTGATCGGCGGCAAGATGGTGGTGGTAGATAGCGATACCATCATCAACGGCGCGCCGGTGGTGGGGGCCGAAGCCACCGTGCGCGGATATCAACGCGCTCGCGGCGCCTGGCGCGCGCTCGAAATCACCGTCGGCGAGGCGCCGGAATTGATCGAATTCACCGACACTGTGACGCGGATGCCTCGCGGCGGCCTGGGCCGCTGGGTGATCGGCGATTGGAAGGTGATCGTCACCCCAGAAACCGAGATCGAGGGCGAGCCGCAGGTAGGGGCGGTGGTGCACGTCGAGGCCCAAGAACTGGGCGTCGGGGCGCTGGTGGCGGTGAGCATCGAGGTCATCTCGACGCCGACGCCGACGCCGACCACGCCCGCGCCCGAGCCGACGATTCCTATCCCCACCATTCCCGCGCCCACCGTTACGCCCGAAGAAACCGAATTCGATGGCGTAATCAAAGTCCTGCCGCCGACGACCATCGGGCTGTGGAAAATCGGCAACAAATGGGTAACGGTGACGTCGGAAACCGAGATTGTGGGCGAGCCTGTGGTGGGCGCTATGGCGCACGTCGAGGCGTATCGGCTGGGCGGGCTGATCGCTACTCGCATCGAGGTCGCCGCCGCGCCCGAACCGACGCCGACCGCGACGCCGATTATCCGGCAGGTTGATTTCACCGCCGCCATTACCCGCATTCCCACGGGAGGGCTGGGAATCTGGAAGATCGGCGATTACAAGGTGGTGGTAACGCCCGTCACCACGATCACCGGCGCCCCCGCGGTGGGGGCGACGGCTCATGTAATCGGCGTCTCGATGGGCGGCAGCAGCAACGTGTTGGCGACGAGCATCACAATCGTGGATACAGCTACAATGGCGCGATGACGCCGAGAACGGCCGCTAGAACATAGCCGTATTGGACTCATCGGCGATAGGGGCGCTTGGGGGAAGCGCCCCTATCCGTTTACTCGCAAGGAGGAGCAACGATGGCGCATAATGCGCGTTGGCTGGCCGTTTGGATCGCTGCGCTGGCGGTCGCGCTCGTTTTTCCCTCGGCCAACGGGGCCGACGGCTCGTGGGCTGCGCCGAGCAACCTGTCATCCAGCGTCTCGGACACCGTCGCCGCCAGCATCGCCCGCGACGCCGCCGGGCGAGTTCATGCGGTGTGGGCGGAGGGTGACTTGATCTATCATCGCGTACAGATGGGCGGCGTGTGGGGGGCTTCCGTCGCGGCGCTGGAGGGGGAGTCGCCGCGCCTCGCCGCCGACGCGGCGGGAGGGGTGCATCTGGTCTTCACTCGGGAATCGGATGGCGCCGAGGATGTGTATTACGCTTCTTGGGCGCCGGGCGCGGGGTGGAGCTTGCCGGTGAACATCTCAGAGAGCGACGCGGATTCGCTGACGCCGTATATCGCGGCGGGCGCAGGGCAGAGGCTGTTCATCGTGTGGACAGAGGTGTACACCGACGTTGGCCTGATCTATGGGGCCGAATCGGACGGCGGCGACGCCTGGACCAGCGCCCCGATCCCCAATGCCCAGGGCGGCCAGCCGACGGTGATCCTGACCGTCGCCAATGCGCCCATCGTGGCCTGGCAGGATGTGTTCGACCTCGGTTTTCCGCTCGACATCTATGCCAGCCAGCGGACGGGCGACTTCTGGTCGTTGCCGGTGAACGTGTCCTACTCGACCCTCGGCGAGGCGACGCTGCTCTATGACTCCTCATCGCCCGCGCTGGCGATGGATGCGGCGGGCGCGGCGCTGGCCTGGGGCGAAAGCGGCGAGGCGGGGTCGGCCATCTGGCTGGCGCGATTGGGCGCCGAAGGCTGGGGCGACGCCGTGCAGGCGACTGCCTCGGATGGGCCATATGGCCCGGCGCTGGCGTTCGACGCCGCAGGGCTGGGCCATCTCGCCTGGGCGACTGCCAACGGAGCGAGCTATCGCACGTGGAATCCCACAAGCGGCGGATGGGGCGCTGTGGAAACTATCGCCTCGGCGCAAGATGTCAGCGTGGTGGGTCTGCTGGCGGGCGATGCGCCGCGGGCGGCCTGGTTGGCGCAAGCCGCGACGGACAACCGCGACCTTTATTACAGTCAGCGCAGCTTGGCGTCGCCCACGCCCACCGTCACGGCCACGCCCTCGCGCACGCCCACGGTCAAGCCCGTGTTCACGCCTGGGGCCTGCCTCTATCTGCCTCTGTTGCGCAAACCGTAATGTTGCGCGAATAGCAGGGGCGGCTTGCGAGCCGCCCCTGTTGTTTGATGCGCTCAGTCCGCCTCGTCTCGCGCTATCCCTTGGCCTCTGGCGTGGCCGTCGGCGTGGGGGCGAGCGTGGGCAAGGGGGTGCTCGAAGGCAGCGGCGTGGGGGTGGCTGGCTCGGTTTCCACTGCCGGGGCGGTCGTGGGGGCGACGGGCGCGCCCTCCAGATCAATCAGCAGGTCGCGCAGCGCGCCAAAGAAGGCGTCAAACCGCTGCACACGCGCGTCCAGCGCCGAGACGGTCTCTTGAAGCTCCGCCACGGTCCCGCTCAGGCGTTTGGCGTTCGCCTCGCTCTGATCCATG
>CAZYPJ010000134.1:0-9181 GCA_964649365.1 uncultured Anaerolineales bacterium
GTTATGGCTAGGCGCAGCGCGGGGCTTCGGCGCATTGATTCCGCTGTCACGTCTGCGGCGCAGCGAAGCGTCGGTCGCCAAGAAAGAGGCGGCTCGCCCGCGCGGGCCGTTTCCTAAACGTTGGCTGACTGTGCTTATCGCGCATGTCATGTTCAGCCACGGCGGATGGACCACCACCCAGGCTTTTGCCAGCGCCTACATGTATACCGACCTCCACCTGTCTTCAGCCTCCATCGGACTCATCATGGGCGTGGGACAATTCGCCGCTATCGTCGCGCCATTGTGGATTCCGCAATTGGGCCGACGGTTCTCCAATGGCTGGATCATGATGATCTGCACCCTAGGCATGGCTGTGAGTCTGGCGCCGATGGCGCTCGTCCCCCATTGGGCGGCGGCGGGCATCGGGCGCTTTGGGCATATCGTCCTTTCGGCGGTGTGGCTGCCTGCGCTCCAGGTGTACCAGATGGAGCGCGTAGAACCCGCCTGGCGGTCGTTGGCCTATGGCGCGCTTTCGATGGCAATGGGCATGGCTTTTGGGCTGGTCAGTCTGGGGGGCGGGTACGTCATCGCCTCATGGGGCTATCGAGCGCTGTTTCTGATCGGCGCCGGCTTGAGCGCAGCGGGCGTACTAGTAATGCTGGCCATCATGCGCCGCGAACGATTCATGCCTCAAGAGCCAGCCGCCGAATAAAAGGCGATGATGAAGCGTCAGCGCAAGTTGACACTCGCCTCTCGGCCTGCTATCCTCTCGCGTAACCACTATCTTGGAGGGCGGCTATGTCGAGCGATCTTGCGTCCATGCCCACGATCCCCTTTGGCCCGCACAGGCTTTCGCGGCTGATCGCCGGAGCGAATTGCATCAACGGCGGGTCGCACCTGTCTCGGTTCGTCAACCAGCAAATGAAGCGCTACTTTACCCCCGACCAGGTGATGGCCCACCTGCGCGATTGCGAAGCCGCCGGCGTCACTGCCTGGCAATCCAGCCCGTACAATCTCGACCTGTACCTGCGCCACCGCGCTGAGGGCGGCGGGTTGCACTATATCTCGCTGGCCCACGACGACCCCAAGGACCCCGACGCGTTACAACACCTAGCGCAAGCCGGAACTATCGCCGTCGCCCACCACGGCGAAGTGACCGACCAACTCTTCAAGCGCGGTCAACTCGATACGATCCGCGATTTCCTGGCTCGCGCCCGCGATACGGGCATGATGGTGGGCGTCTCGACCCACATGCCCGCTGTGGTGGATTATGTCGAGAGCGCCGGCTGGGAGGTGGATTTCTATATGACCTGCGTCTATGAGCGCCACCGCACCCGCGAGGAATTGAAAGCGTTATTGGGCTATACGCCTATCCCCATCCCCGAAGTCTATCTAGAAGAAGACCCGCCGCGCATGTGGCAGGCGATGCGCCAAACGCCCAAACCTTGCTTGGCCTTCAAGATATTAGCCGCTGGCCGTTTGTGCGAAAAGCAAGAGGCGGTGGAAAAGGCTTTCGAGCAGACGTTTCTGCACATCAAGCCTACCGATGCTGTCATTGTGGGCATGTACCCCGAATACGAGGATCAGGTGACGTTGAACGCCGAATACACCCGTCGCCACAGTGGGCTAAGCGGCTGGTGCTGCACGGGATGACGCCCCGCATAGCGAGACGCAACAATTTGGAAGGAGCTTACAATGAACAAGTGGACTGAACACGATATCCTCGCCAACAGCATTCGCCTGCACTACTATCGCACCGGCGGCGAGAAGCCGCCCGTGGTGTTGTGCCACGGGTTCAGCGACAACGGCCTATGCTGGACGCCCCTAGCCCGCGAGCTGGAAGCTGATTACGACGTCATCATGGTGGACGCCCGCTGCCACGGCAAATCGGAAGCGCCCCGCGACGGCAACGGCACCGAGGCGATGGCCGATGACCTGGCCGGCCTCATCACGGGTCTGGGGCTGGATCGTCCGGCGGTGGTGGGGCATTCGATGGGCGCGCGCTATGCGACCCATTTTGCCTCGCGCTACCATGACCTCACGCGCGGCATCGCCCTGGAGGATGCTCCCTGGCGGGATAACGACCCTATCGAAGCCAACCTGAGCGCCGAGGAGCGCGAGGCGCTGGTGCGCGAGCGCGGCGCCGACATCGTCCGCCGCAACCGCATGACAGTGGAGGAACTGGTCGCCGAGAACCGCCAACAATCGCCGCGCTGGGCCGAGGAAATCCGCCCGCTGTGGGCCGTGGCCAAGCAGCAACTCAGCCCCTCGATCCTGACGCGCTTTGAGCGGCGCACCACCTCGTGGCGCGAGAACCTGACTACGGTGCGCTGCCCGGTGCTGATGATCACCGCCGACCCGGCGTTGGGAGCCATCGTCACCGACGCCATCGCGGCGGAGGCCAAGCGCCTGTGCTCGCAGATCGAGCGCGTCCAGATCGCCGGCGCGGGGCATTGCATCCGCTATGAGCAATTCGATGCGTTCGTCGCCGCGCTCAAGCCCTTCCTGGCGCGACTCTACGCCTAACAGGTCGGGGCACCCCTACATCAATCATCCAAGAGGAGACTGCATCCATGAACATCGTCCCCCTCACGCCGGCCCATCTGCCCGCCATCCGCGCATTGTTGGACGCGCTGGATTACGCCTCGCAGCTCGACCAAACATGGTTGCGCTGGCGCATCTTTGACGACGCCGCCTGCGCCCCCGACTTGCTCCTGGCCGCCGAGGAGGGCGGCGAGTTGATCGGCTTTTGCGTCGGCGGGTCGCGCGAGGGCAAGGGCATGGTCAAGCTGCTGGCGGTGGCCCCCGCGCATCGCCGCCGCGACGTAGGCACGGCCCTGTTCGAAGAATTGGAGCGCCGGATGCTGGCGCGCGGACTGAGCGAGGTCGTGGTGGGCGCCGTGGGCACAGGCTATTTCGAGCCGGGAGTGGACGTGCGCCGCACCGACATCGTCTCGTTTCTGCTGCATCGCGGTTACGAAACCGACCGCCAGTCGCGAGTGGATATGGCGGTGGATCTGGCCGCCGCCGACCTCGACACCTCGGCGGTAGAGGCGTCGCTGGCCCAGCGGGGCATCGCCTTGCGCCGCGCGACGCACGAGGACCTGCCCGCCATCGCCACCTTTGCGCTGCAAACTTTTTCCGAAGGGTGGCGGCAAGAGACGCTGTTCACCGCGCGCTGGCAGAAGCTCCCCTTGTTCGTGGCGTTCGACGGCGCGCAGGTAGTGGGTTTTGCCGCCTACGACGTGTGCGGCCCGGCGCGCTTTGGCCCCACCGGCACACGGCCCGATTACCGCCGCTACGGCATCGGCGGCGCGCTGCTCAAGATGTGCCTGCGCGACCTGCGCGAGCGCGGCGACCACATTTGCGAGATCAGTTGGGCCGGCCCCCTGGGCTATTACGCCCGCGCCGTGGACGCCCGCATCCACAAGGTGTACTGGCTGTTCAAGAAAAAGCTAGGGTAGATTCACCACGGAGGCGCGGGGAGGCGCGGAGAGGCACGGAGGAAACCACCAAGACACAAAGAATAGAGAAACTCTTGTGTCTTGGTGGTGAAAACTCCTCTCATAGTAACTCCGTGGTGAATCCCTACCACCCCGCCTTCAGGCTCCCCGCCGTGCGGTACATCGCCAGGATATTGTCCAGCGGAGTGAATATCTGGATGGCGTGGGTCGGCCCCAGGATCAGGCCGCCCTGGGCGAACAGATCCATGCGCCAGCGCGTCTCGCGCTCCACGTCTGCCGCCGAGCCAAAGGGCAAGATCGTCTGCACGCACATTGTCCCGCTAAAGTTCAGGTCGCGGCCAAAGTCGCGCTGCAAGCCATCCAGCGCCATCCCCTCCGCCGCCACCTGCACCACATCGAGGATGTCCAGCCCCAGTTCGATGAGTTTGGGGATGAAATGACGCACGCTGCCGCACGAGTGCATCAACGCCCGCGCGCCGTAGCGATGGGCCAGTTCGAAATAGGCCTTGTAGTGGGGCGCAAAAAGCTGCTCGAACGAGCGCATCGAGATGATCGGCCCACGCTGCGTGCCCAAATCCTCGCCGCAGTGGATCACGTCAATCTGCCCGCCCGCCGCTTGCAGCACGCGCTCCGTCACTTCGTAAAAGAACTGCGCGCGCTGCTCTACTAGGCGCTGGAACACGGGGTCTGCGGTAGCCACGTCGAACAGCACCTTTTCCACGCCCCGGCAGCGAGCGATGCCGTTCATGAAATCGAGGTGGCCGGCGCTGCCATAGAACACCGCATAGTCGCTCACCCGGCGACACTGCTCGGCGATGGTCGAGTAATCGTACCAGTCGGCGCTGGGGAAAGGGTAATCCTTCAGATCGGCGGGATCTTCGATGCCCGCAAAGGGCAGATAGACTGCCTCTGGATATGTCCCCAGGCCGTTGCCGTAGGCGATCTCGGCATAGCGCTCGCCCCACAGCCCCTCGCGCGAGCCGTCGGCGAACACGCGTCGCTCCGGCCCGACAAAGGTCGGCGCCACATAGCGCCGGTCGTCGCCCAACATCTCGGCCAGCGCCAGGTCGTCGGCCACGCCGAAATGCTGGCGCAACGTGGCGTCTATCTCGGGCGTGCCCTCATAGAGCACCGGAATACGATCCCACCCCTTGCGCTCCAACGCGCTCTTGTACCTCTGACGCGAATTCATGCCTCACCTCCTCAGAGATCACCACGGAGGCACGGAGAATTTTCATGTATTTTACCAATTTTATTGCTTTCCTCTGGATTCACCTCGGATTTCTCCGTGCAACTCTGTGCCTCCGTGGTGAGTTTCTTCTATCTATGCGAGTTCGGCGACGTTAACGGGGCGGCCTAGCTCGGCGGATTTCCAGGCAGCTTCGGTCAGTTCGATGGTGCGCAAACCGCATTCAGGCGGCACGCGGACGATGTCGCGCCCCAGGATGGCGTCTATAAAATTATGATCAGGCGTCGAGCTGGCGGGCAGATCGGTCACTTCGGTCATCTGGGTCTCGCCATAGGCGCGCTGCATGATCTGGCCGTTGCGATAAAGGATGGCCCCCTGGCTGCCCCAGACGGTAAACTCTTCCCACCACATGGGGCTATCGCCAATGATCGAGATGGTGCCCTGCGCGCCGTTGGTAAAGCGAATGCTCACCGCCGAGTCAATATCCACCTCAGATTGATAGTTGCGCTGATAGGCGAACACCTGCTCCGCCGTAAGGCCAGTGGTCCACAACAGAATATCTATCAGGTGGCTGCCCGAGTCGTTGATCTGGCCGCCGCCGCTGAGCGCCTTGACCTGGCGCCAAGTGCCCTGCGTGCCGCGATACCACCCCTGCGATTGCAGCGCCGCGATGTACTGCACCTCGCCGATGGCGCCTTTTTGGATTTGCTCTCGGATATAGATGTATGGCCCCTGCAGATGACGCTGATACGACAGCATCAGAATCTTGCCGCTCTTTTTGGCTTGGGCGATCAACGCGTGGGCGTGAGGCGTGGTACACACCAGCGGCTTTTCCATCAGTAGGTGCTTGCCCGCTTTGAGCGTGTCCATTCCCTGCTCGAAATGCTGGGTGTGCGGCGTGTGAATCTCGACGGCGTCCATCTCGACCTGGGCAAACATGTTACGATAGTCTTTAAAGACGGCGGCGCTGGCTGTGTGGGGATAATCCTCCACCATGCGCTGCACGGCGGCCTCGCTGGGTTCGGCGAGAGCCACGATCTCGGCTTCGGGGATCTCCATCAATCGCTTGACGTGGGCGCGCGCGATGCCGCCGGCGCCGATGAAACCGATACGTACCTTGTCGGTCATGCTTCCTCCCTGATGTTTGACATGATGAAATCGCAGCCGACCTCAGCCGGCGCGGATACACGAAATCAGCCGCGCCCCCGCCCTTCGAGGGGCGCGCCCTGCAATAATGCGGTGAGGCTCAGATCGCGATAAGCGCGCCGATAGGCCGCCGTCTCGCCCAGCAGATAGAGCAGCGCCTGACGAGCTTGCTGGCGAGCTGCCTCTTGGCGCGCAGCGCGTTCTTCTTCCGATTCAACGCCTTCGTTATTGGCCGCCGACGTCTCGTAGGATATCTCGCGCGGCGGGGCGGCGCGCAGGCCGTCGGCGTCGGCGCGCAGCGCGATCCGGCCTGCCGCTTCAAGGCCGCGCAATGCCACGATGATAGCCGCCTCGCGCGCGCCGATGCGCGCCGCCATCCGCAGCGGTTCGATGCGGCCCTCGCGCTCGCGCAACGCCACGTGGAGCATCCCCGCGACTAATTCGAGGAACGACTGTGGCTTGGGTTCGGGCACAGATAGCGGCGGCAATAGATAAAGGGTCTGCGGCTGCACGCACTCTAGCGCCCAGCGCAGCGCCTCTGGTCCAGGCGGCGGCGTCAGCACCGCCAGCGCCACAGCTCGCCGGCCGGCCAGTTTGGCCCGGGTCAGCGATCCGGCGGGCTGATGGGGCAGGCCCGCCGCCCACACCACCAGATTCTCGCCATGAGCAGTGCGCAACTCAGCGAGCAGACGCTCAGCGTCAGAGCGATCGCGCCAATCCACCACCTCACGGCCCGCTACCAGGCTGGCGGCAACCTCGACTGTCGCAACGGGAGTGGGCCGCCAATCCACCATCTCTAATTGCAGCCGCTCATCGCCCCGCCAGTAGTTAACCGAACAGGTGAACGCCACATCCAGGCGCTCGCCCGCTTCAGGCAGTTCCGTCGGATCGAACCACACCAATCGCAACGAGCGCCCGGCGTCATCGCTCAGATAGAGCCGCCGATGAGGCATATCCTTGGTGCGACTGATCCCCTCCAAGCGCACCAACGTGCCCCCAATGACGGCAAGCACAGGACGAGGGTTGCCCGCCCCAAAGGGGGCCAGGCGATTCACCTCGCGGGCCAGCGAAAGGTTTACCTCATCCCAAGGAACGACAGCGTCTATTGCTAACGGCGGCCCGGCCGGTCGCATCTCGGCTGCGGGTGCGGGGCGGCCCTCGCGCAACCAACGCCACACCCCTTGGCGAAAGCGTTCCACGGCGTCGCGCTCCAACGCGAACCCCGCCGCCATCGGATGGCCGCCCTCGCGCAGCAGCAACTCGCGCTGACTGGCGATGGCTTGGTGTACGTCAATCCCCGCCACCGAACGCGCCGATCCGACGCTGGAGCGCCCCTCGTGATGGCTAATAAGGATCGCCGGACGGCCGTATTCTTGCGCCAGGCGACCTGCCACCAAGCCGAGCACGCCTTCCTCCCAATCCTCGCCATCGAGCACAAGGGCGGGCTGCCGGGCTAGGTCAGGATCGCGGGCAAGGGCGTCGCGGGTTTGCGCCAACACGGCATCGGTGCGCGCCTGGCGGTCGCGATTCAATGCTTCAAGCTGATCTACTAGATTCCGGGCTTCAGCCTCATCACGTGTCAAAAGCAGCCGCACGGCCAGCGTTGCGTCGGCTAGGCGGCCGGCAGCGTTGAGTCGAGGGCCGATCTGAAAGCCGATGTCCTGCTCATTCAGATGCGGCAGATCGAGGCCCGCCGCAACTGCTAGTTTGAGCAGGCCCGGGCGGGAAGTAGCGCGCAAAACAGCCAGCCCACGCTGGATGAGATAGCGCACGTCACCCACTTGCTTGGCTACGTCGGCCACCATGCCCAGCGCCACTAGATCGAGCATCGCATCGAGCCGGGGGGCGTGAGTGGGTTCATCCAACAGCGCGCGAGCGACCATAAAGGCCACGCCTACGCCCGTCAGTTCATAGAGGGGGTGATCACTCGTCAAAAACTTGGGGTTGACAATGGCTTGGGCTGGAGGCAGCGCGTCGGGCAAATCATGATGGTCGGTAATGAGCACGGTAAGGCCGGCGGCCACACCCTCGGCCACCACAGCCAGCTCGCCGATGCCTGTATCGCAGGTAATCAATATATCTATCGCGTCGCGCTGAGCGTCGGCAATGGCGCGCCGCGCCATGCCATGACCCTCGTCACGCCGAGGCAATTGGTAATCCACCCGCGCCCCCGCCGCAGATAGGGCCTCGTAGAGCACAGCGGTCGCAGTCTGGCCGTCGGCGTCGAAATCGCCCCAGATGCGCACCCGTTGGCCTTGCGCAATGGCCTGACGCAACAAGCGCGCCAGATCATCCATCCCCGGCAGCTCGGCAGGCGAGCGAGGGACATAACGATGCGGATCGAGGAATGCTTCCGCCGCGTGGGCGTCGGCGATCCCCCGGCGCCAGAGCACGCGGGCCAACAATGGGTGGCCGCCCACTGCCTGGCGCAGCGCTGAAGGGACCTCGATTTCATCGGGAAGCGCCCACTCGCGCGACATCCTCGCATCCTTGCTCGGTTATGTGACAAGCAAACAGCGTAGCGTGACGGCTATCGTAACATCCCTGCGCTCACTCGTCAAGCAGCAAAAAAGCCCAGGCGCAGTGCGTCCGGGCTTGGAGTTTAGAGGATATAAGCGATCATGGCAAGAAGCGGGGCGCCCACAAGATAAGCATCCCGGCCACAGTAGCGGCGAACAGGGCCACCAGGCCGATCAGCCGGGAATAAGTCCAACTGGCCAGCGTCAGGCCACCGAGAAACAACATCACGCCGATCATGAGCAGTTCGTTCATCAGGCCGCGCAGCCGATAGATGCGCGCCAGAGCCATCTGCGACAGATCGGCCTGCTGCCAGACCTCCCAGCGCATCAAGATAATGCTGCCCAATGCTGTGACCACCAATAGCATCGCAGTGGCGACGATAAACATCGCCGCCGCCCAGGTGGTCAGCCGCTGTTTGCGACCGGCGAAGAGCAATTGCAGCGCCGCAGACAGCGAAAAACCCGCCAGAATGCTGGTCAGAAAAGTCGCTTGGTTCGCCCACTCGCGGATCACGCTCATGCGGCCCCCTATGTCGCTACGCTCAGATTGAGCGGCGCTGCTCCGCGAACCACTTGTCATCGGCCAATACGACCGACGTCTCGACTTGGCGTTCGGGAATCGTCCAGTAGCGCTTGAGCAGCCTGTTTTTTTCCTCCGGCGTCACGCGGACAAAGCCGTGCTTTTCATAGAAGCGGATCGCCCACGAGGCGTCGGCCCAGGTGCCGATGAGGATCGGCTTGGCGAGCTGCTTGGTCAGGTGCGCCAGCAGCGCCCCACCGATCCCTTTGCCCTGCTGGCTGGTGCGCACATAGGCGTGGCGGATCAGCGCCACCTCGCCGTCGAAGCCGCGGAGGACCTTGGCCTTGGTCTCGCCGGGGGTGAC
>CAZYPJ010000134.1:9191-10287 GCA_964649365.1 uncultured Anaerolineales bacterium
GCGGGGCGGATCAGCGCCACCTCGCCCTTCTCCGGCCAGCCCCTGTCGCCCACCAACTGGCCGCCCTCCTCATAGCCCCAGAACTCGACGCCGGCGGCGATCTCGCGGCTCAGCTCGTCCATCGGCATATACGGCTCATGCCAACGATCCGCTGGGATGACTCCGCGATATACCTGGGCGGCCTCGTTGATGATGTCATAAATGAGCGGATAGTCTTCTGAATGGCAATGACGAATCATCTTGTTCTTCCCTCGATAGAGTGTGGCGCGACACAAATATATTTTAGCGCGCCCAACGTCGTGCGACAAGCGATCCTATTTCGATCATGATTGAGCAACCATCAGTCGAAATGCTTCATAAGCCGGAGCGTCTATCACGACCCACCGGCCACGACAATCTTCGACTGCACGGTCGCCGTCATCGAAAACCGGGGCCACCGGGCCGCGCCCCACAAGCGCCACGCCAGATTCGAGCGCCCTGAACGCCTGCCGAATGACCTGCCAGCGCGCCGCATCCGCCGCAGAAAGCGATGCGCCGAGATCGTCGCTTGCGGCCAACAACGCCCCCAACGCGTCGAACGCCTCTTCTTCCACCACCCACCATGACCCGCTCGCCGAGTCGAACGCTTGCCCCCCATCCAATTCGACCCGGCCAGGACGCGCCGATCCCCAGCAGATCGCGGCGCGCGCCAGGCGCTGCATGGCGGCCTCGATGGCGACCAGGCGCTCTTTGCGCGGCGAGTTCATCACGGAACCTCCGAATACGTTACGCTATCCCAATCGAACGTCGCCTCGGCTTGCAGCCAAAGGTCGTCGGGGATCAGCGCGCCAGCAAGGAGGCCAGCGGCGATGGCCAACGCGCGAGCGTGCGCCAGAAAACCCAGCGTCGCGTTGCGCCCGGCGACGATATCGAGCACAAAGGCGCGCGCCAAGGCGCCGCCTTCGCGTTCGTAACGCTGCGCTTGGGCGGATTCTCGCACTGCAGCGAGATCGTAAGCTACCCGATGATGCTCTGCGCGCCAGGCTGCCCCTTCCCAGGTGAGCAGCGCGTATTGCGCGCGGGCATCTTCGCTCATGGGAATACCCACCGAGCCGGG
>CAZYPJ010000135.1:0-10278 GCA_964649365.1 uncultured Anaerolineales bacterium
CCAGTTGGCGCTCCCCTGTTTTATCAGGCCGGGATGATCGGCAGCAGGATATGCGAAGGATGTTCGGCGTCGTGATAGATCGTCTGCTGCGCGACGATCATTTCGTCGGCGCTGTTCACCGGATGCCCCGTGTTCGGGTTACGCTCGAAGCGCGGATAGTTGCTGCTGGCGATCTCGATGCGGATACGGTGGCCCGCTAGAAAAACATTGCTCGTTCCTGCCAGGTCAATCGTGTATTGCTCGACCGCGCCCGGTGTCAGCGGCTTGGACTGGCGGGCATCGTGGCGGTAACGCGCGCGGACGATGCCATCGGCCACATTGCGAGCGTACCCGCAGGGGAGCACATCCACCAGCTTGGCGGTGAAATCGGTATCCACCGCGCTGGAGGCGGCATAGAGCGTCACCTGGAGCGGGCCGGTCACTTCTAGATCTTCTTCCAGCATTTCAGAGGTATAAACCAGCACGTCTTGGCGCTCTTCGATGGCGCGCTGGTCGAATGCGCCGGCGGGCAGCGCCGCTTGCCAGCAGCACAGACCGCCCCCGCGCGTGGGGACGGGTTTGCGCGGATCGTAGGCGTAGGCGTCAGTTGGCTCGGCGGCAGGTTGGGTAGGTGAGAGTACGCCGTCGCCCCCGGCGCTGTTGGCCGATCCGGCGCTGTGCAGGTACCAGGGCGTGTATTGTGTGCGGGCCAACGGCCATTCCTGCTCGTCGCGCCAGCGATTGCGTCCCATCACAAAGAGCTTGACGGGCGCTTCCTCCATGACGCCGTTCTGTTCGCCTTTGAGCCAGTGATCGAACCAGCGCCACATGATCTCCCAAGTGAGCACCGAGGCGTCCGAGCCGCGAAAACCGAAATCCACCTCGCCGCTGACGCCGGTCAACGGCCCGTGCAACCACGGCCCCACCATCAGCCGTTGCGCCTGGCGAGCTGATTCGCTGCCCGCGCGCTGACGCATGTCGGTGTAATCGGCCAGGCTGCCGCTGATAAAGATATCGTACCAACCCACCATGTGATAGGCGGGGATGGCGATCTGGCTCAGACGCTGGCGGATGTCGAGATCGTCCCAATAGCCATCTCGATTGGGATGGGCGAGCAGATCCGGGTATTGCCCCGCCAACTCTGGGCGGCTTACCAGCGGCATATCGGTGAGCGGCAAGGTGTTGAAGGTGCGCCCTGTAGCCAGGCCGTCGAGCGCATCGGCTAGCTCTTCCACCAGGCGCTTTTTCTCTTCGGCGGATACGTCGAGGCGAGGAATGGCCACGCTCGCGCCGGCGCCCAACATCCAACTGACGATCACACCCAGCGAAAGCGCGCCGCCGGGGTAGTACAGGTCGCCATAGGGATCGGTGAAGGTATATAGGGGGAAGATGGTCTTGAGCGCCGGGGGCTGCGTGGCAGCGGCAGCCCATTGCGTCCAGCCGACGTAAGAGCCGCCCCACATCCCCACCGAGCCGCTCGACCACGGCTGCGCAGCGGCCCATTGGACGGTGTCATAGCCGTCGTTGAACTCGTCGCGCAGAGGATAGTGGTCGCCATCCGACGCCCAGCGCCCGCGCGTATCTTGCACTACCACGGCGTAGCCCCGCGCGGCGGAAAGCTGCGGAAAGTCGCCGGCGCCATCTTTGTTGTAGGGCGTGCGTTGCAAGAGCACCGGAAAGCGCCCTTCGGCGTCGGGGCGATAGACGTTGGCGCGCAAGATCACTCCGTCGCGCATGACGGCCTCGACGTTGCGTTCGATGATTAACTTGTCATAAGACATAAGTCCTCCTCGACGATCCGTGCGTTAAGCCGAGCCAGACGATTCTCTGATGCGAAACTGGCGTCATTCTAGCGGGGTGTGATGGGCGGGTCAAGGGCGTGGAGAGTACCACGCATTCGTGCGTATCACTTGCGCCTCGCTCTTGCTCTGTGGATAATACGACTTGTGCCGTGTGTGGGGGATAACACCATAGGGATGCTTTGAGGCAACGCACTGATCTTGCGTCTGCCGTTTGAACCGAGTGGATCCATTCTAGCGGCTGCAAACCATTCATCGTCAGGAGGCGCGCATGTCCGAGCTAACAGTACGCGAGATGTTGGAAGAACTGCGTCAATTCGACACCCCATCCATCACTAACGTCGTCGCCACCTATCCGGCGAACAAGCTTTGTCTGGGCCTATACAACCCCTGGACTCAGAACTGGTACACCGATCAAACCATCCGCTGTATGTATCCTGAGTTGGGGCCGTTGGTGGGCTATGCTGTCACCTGCGTCTATGGCCTACCCGACCCCAATTTCAAGCGACTGACCTTTATGGACGTGATTGATGCCCTGGACGCTTCTCCCAAGCCAACGGTGCTAATCCTCAAGCAAGAATTCCCGCCCGAGATCGCGGGTAAAGTGGGGCTATCGGGCGGCAACATGACCTCGGCGATGAAAGCGGTAGGCTGCGTGGGCGTCATTTCCAACGGCCCCTCGCGCGATATTGATGAGATTCGCCCGATGAAGTTCCAGTATTTCCTCAGCGGCATCACGCCGGGGCATGGCGATATGGCCGTACACGCCGTGAACGTGCCCGTTAGCGTGGCGGGCATGGATGTGGCCCCGGGCGAGATTATCCACATGGACGAGAACGGCGCCGTCAAGTTCCCCGCCGACAAGCTCGAAGCGGTGCTCATGAACGTGCGTGCGTTGCGCGACGAAGAGGCCGACCGCATCGGGCGCTTGCGCACTGCCAGTTCCGCAGCCGAGGTGCGCGCCATCTTTGCCGGCCAGTCTTACGCCAAGAAGGACAAGTAGCATGAAGCTTAGTTGCCTGCCCGTTTCATTCTTTCCCGATATCGTGGCTGGCCGCATGAAGCTAAGTGAATGGGCCAAGATCGGCGTGGAGCTGGGCCTAGATGCGATTGATGTGAGCCTGCTGTTCTATCCCGATTGGTCGCCGCAGGCGGTTGCGCAAAAACGCCGCGAGGTCGAAGATCAAGGGATTTCGCTTGCGATGATTACCACCTATCCCGATTTCACCCATCCCGACGCCGCCCAACGCGCGCAAGAACTCGACCGCGCGCGGCAGACAGTGGATCTGGCCGCCGCGCTGGGGGCCAAATTCCTGCGCGCCACGGCAGGCCAATCGCACCCCCAGACGGGCCGCGAGCAGGGCGTCGCCTGGGCTGTGGAGGGGTTGAGCGCACTCGTCGCCAGCGCCCGCGGATCGGGCGTGACCGTCTTGTTCGAGAATCACGGCAAGCCCGGTGTGTGGCAATACACCGATTTCTCATCGGACCCCGAGATGTTTCTGGCCATTTATCGAGGGACGGCGGATGCGGGCCTGGGCATCAACTTTGACACCGGCAACGCCGCCGCCTATGCCGCCGACCCCGTGGCGTTGTTGAGCCAGGTGGTGGATCGCGTGGTGACGATCCATGCCGCCGATGCGATGGTGGTCAACGGCGAGTTTCGTCCGATGGTCATCGGCTCTGGCCCCACACCCTTTGCGCCGCTTTTCCGCCGCTAGCACGAGGCCAAGTGGGATAATTGGATCTGCATCGAAGAGGCGGGCAGACAGGGGCGCCCGGGCGTGGAAGCGGCGGTGCGCTTCATCCGGCGGGTGTGGGCTGATACGGCCTTGTGACCCGACCGCTGGGAGCGCCTCGTTCCGGTGTGGCTCATCTTTATAGGGGTAAATATCATGGTAGATAAACTGCGCGTAGGGGTGATCGGCTGCGGCGGCATGGCCCGGGGCCACGTGCGCAGCTATTTAGCTACAAGTCGCTTCGAGATCGTGGCGTGAGCCGATCTCGACGCTGCTACGATGGATAGCTACGACGCTGAATTCAATATCCAACCGAGGCACTATGTTGACGCCAGGGAAATGCTCGATAAGGAGCGCCCCGACGTGGTCTCGGTGGGCGTGTGGCATGGGGGCCACGCCCACTGGACTATTGCTGCCGCTGCCCGCTAACCCAAAGCGATCCTGTGTGAAAAGCCGATGGCTGATTCAATCCAACACGCCGAGCAGATGCTGGTGGCCTGCAAGCGCAACAAGGTCAAACTGGCCATTGGGCATCAACGGCGGTTCTTGCCGGCCTACACGCTGGCCAAGAACCTGATCGCGGAAGGGGCCATCGGCGAGGTGCAGTGGATTCAATCCTTTGGCGCTGATGGCCTGCCCAATTATTGCTCGCACCAGACTGATATGTTCCGCTACTTGTTGAACGATGACGAGTGCGAATGGGCGATGGGCAATGTGGAGCGCAAGACTGACCGCTGGGAGCGCAGCACTCGTATCGAGGATTGCGCTATCGCTGTCTATCAGTTTCGCTGCGGCGCACGGGCCATCATCCTTTCACAAGTGACGCCCGTCGTGTATCAAGGGGCGCACATCTATGGCAGCCAGGGGATGATAGATTTCGATACCAACGAGTTGCGCCTGTTGAACAAGGATACCGGCGGCGTATGGAAGGCTTACCGCCCCGATGGCAAGTTCTACAAGGTGGATGAGCAGGGCAGCCGCTTTGAGTGGCTCGAAGGTGGAACGGCCCAGGCCGACGAATTGGCCGATTGGGTCGAAGGCGCTGTCCCTGATCATCGCAACAATGGGATGAATGGCTTCAAGGCGCTAGAGATGATTCATGCCATCTATGAATCGGCTCGCTGCCATGAGAAGGTAATCCTGCCATTGCAAACGCGGGTGAACCCACTCGATCTGATGATAGACTCGGGCCACTTGGAGCCGCAGCGCCCAGGACGCTATGACATCCGGGCCTCGGCTTTGCACGGCGAGCGGATGCTTAACGACGGCTCACTGGACGATAAGGGGGCCTGAACATGCCGCAAATACGCATGGCCCAATATGGAACCAAGCATGGCCATGCTGCAGGCAAGTTGACGGCGATGTTGGCCAATCCTCAGGTCGAATTCATGGGAGCCTATGAGCCGGATGCCGAGCGTCGTCGCCAACTCACTGCAAGCGATGGTCCCTTTGCAGGCGTGCGCTGGTTCAACAACGCCAATGAAATGCTCGGCGATCCCACGATTGTGGCCATTGCGTCGGAAGGGGCGAACGTCGAGAGCTTGGCGCAGACCGAGCAGATCGTCGTGGCGGGCAAACACGTCTGGTACGACAAGCCCGCTGGCGACGATTGGCCTCGCTGGCAGCGTGTGATGGCGCAGGCCCTTGATAAGGGATTGCATATCCAGATGGGTTATATGTTCCGCTATCACGAGGGCTTTGGCCGCATCGAGCGTTGGGTTCAGGAGGGTTTGCTAGGGCGCGTGTTCAGCGTGCGCGCCCACATGTCCACAAATATCGGCGAGCTAGCCCGTCGCAAGATCGGCGTTCATCGCGGCGGGATATGCTACGATTTGGCCGGCCATATGCTCGACCAGATCGTCTGGCTGTTGGGCAGGCCGGAGCGTGTGACCTCGTTCTTGCGTCATGACGACGATCTGGCGCCCGGCTTTGCCGATAACACTCTCTGCGCCCTAGAATATGAGCGCGCCGTGGCTTTGGTGGACATTGCGGCGATGGAACCCTCGCCGATGGCGCGCCGTTATGAGGTCTATGGAACGGAAGGCAGCGCTATCCTGCTGGAACCGTTCGAGCCAGCGCATGCAATCCGCCTGTGCCTCTCGCAGGCCAAAGGGGAATATGCTCAAGGTGAACAGCTCGTGCCGGTAACGCCTCAGAGTCGTCAGTCGCTCTACGAACTGGAGCTGGCCGCTTTTCTGGCTACTCTCGAAGGTCGCCAATCGCCGGATCGCCCGCCGGATCATGAATTGCTCGTGCAAGAGACGCTCTTGCGGGCGACAGGCAGTATCCTTGCATAAAAAAGGGCCGGCGAGTCGCACAGATTCGTCGGCCCTTTTATGCAGCGCTATGAGTTACGGTTGCACATCCCACGCCGTGCGCTGCAACCAGGCGGGCAACTCGGCCTCCTTTTTGCCCGCAAAGCAGCACGCATAGCGACAAATCTCGCAAGTGCCCTTCATCGGGGCCAGCGGTTTCTCGCCCTTGATGCTCTCCACCAGCTCGATGGTCGCCTTGACCTTGGCCTCTTCGCCTAGCACCACCAGCACCACCGCTCCCTCGCTGCCGCCAATGCCGCCCGAAGCGACGTGTTTGGCCTCGACCCCGAACAGGATGCTCAGCGCCGTGATCTCGGTAACTGGCTTGGCTTTGACCAGCGCGTACATGCCGAAATCGGCCCCGATGGTGTAATCGAACGTCTTGGCGCCGGTGTAAATGGCCGATTCTTTGACCGAAAGCACCAGCTTTTCCAAGCCCACGGGCGCGATGATGTTTAGCCCTTGCGAGGTGGCCGTACCATAGATCGCAGCCACTGTGCCGCCATCGAACCCCGAAGTGACGATCCCCACATTGCCTTCGGGGTCAATCGCGTTGGCCCCCTTGATAATCACCGTCTCACGGTGGAAATCATCCAATGCTTCGCGGATTGTTTTCTGCACCACCGCGCCTTTGTGCAGGATGATCGGGAAAGGCTGCCGATCCGTCGGGTTCGTGACGCAGAGCAAGCCGTGGGTGACGATCCCCGCTGTAAAGCGCGCCGGCGTTATATCTTGTCCCAGCAATTCCTGGGCGACGATGGCGTTGGTAGTGCCGCCGGGGAGAATGACATACGCCTTTTCGAGGGCCGCCTGCACCTCGGTCATTTTGACGACCGCTTTGGCGATCAGGCGCTTGGATTCGGCTGGCGTCAGAGTAAAGACAGCTTTCACAGTAGCTCTCCTTTGTTCCAAGTTGATCTAGCCTAATCCTAACCGACTCACTATCCGCCGTCAAATCGTATGGCGAAGCCTGGGAGGTGTGGGCGATACGCAACAAAAGAATCCGCCACTTTTCAGGGTGGCGGATTCCGGAAAACCGGTGTGAGTATGACGCGTTAGCCTTTGACCGCTCCAGCGGTGAGGCCCGTGACGACGAATCGCTGGCCCAGTACGTACAGCAGCAGTACCGGGATGCTCATTAGGAACGCGCCGCTCATGATCTCGCCCCACAGGAATACATCGCCATAGACCAGACCCGCCAGGCCAACGGGCAGAGTCCATAGCTTTTCTGTGTTGTTAAAGATCATCGGCAACATGAACTGGTTCCATGAAAGCGTAAAGGTAAAGATAGCGCATGAGACGATGCCTGGCGCAGCCAGCGGCAGAATCACTTTGTAGAGCGCCTGCACGCGATTGCAGCCATCAATGAGGGCGGCTTGTTCCAGCTCAGCTGGGATAGTAGTGAAATAACCCTTGAGCATCCACACCGAAAAGGGCAAGCTGCCGCTCAAATAAGCGATCATCAGGCAATACAGCGTGTTGAGCAAACCGATCTTGCTGAGGAACACGTATAGCGGGATCAGCGTCATCGTGCCTGGGATCAGATAGGTAAAAAACACGGCGCTGGCCAGGAAATCGCGCCCAGGATAGTATAAGCGTGAGAGGCTATACCCGGCCAGAGACGCGATGATTACCGCCAACGTCACTGCCACAGCCGCGACGACGATGCTATTCCTAAGCTGCACAGGAAAGGGCGTCACCTTGAACAGGCTGATGATATTGGCCATGGTGGGGTGTTGCGTCCACAGGCTGATCCTGGGCGCATAGATTTCAGCGCTGGGGCGAATGCCGGTGAGGGTCATCCAATAGATCGGAAACAGGACGATCACCAAGATCACGCCCAACAATAGCAAACTCAAGGCCTTGAAAAGTCGCTCGCTCAGTCTATAACCGATCATCCTTCGCGCTCCTGTCCAGAGACTGCCCTCACCAAAAAGACGATGAGGATCGAAAAGATGGGCATAAGCAACACGGGGAGCGCTGCGGCCTTGCCCAGTTCCAGCCCGATAAAGGCCGTCATGTAAGTAATGAGGGGGTAGGTTTCAGTCGCGCCGCTCGGGCCGCCTCGCGTAAGCACCCAGATCGAAGTAAAGTCGTTGGCAGTCCAGATGAACGAAAGTAGCGTCACAATCAGCATGACAGTGCGCACGCCAGGCAAAGTGATATTTAGAAAAGACTGCCAGCGCGATGCCCCATCCACTTTGGCGGCTTCGTATAGCTCTTCAGGAATGGCTTGCAACCCGGCCAGCAGATTGATCGCAAAAAAGGGAAAGCCACGCCAGACATTGACCAGGATAATCGAAGGATAGGCCAGTGTCGTGCCGAGGAAATTCAGCGGCGCTTTGATCAGACCTAGCTTCATCAGCACAAAGTTGAACACGCCATAGATATCGTTAAACATCCACGTCCAGACTAGGACGGTAGCAATCTCGGGAAGCGACCAGGGCAGCAGAGTTACGCCGCGAGCTAGGCCGCGCCCGTAGAACTTTTGGTGCAGGAGTAGAGCGACAAGCATGCCCAGGGGCAGCTTGAGCGCGCACGAGACCGTCGCGTAGCCAAAGCCTCGGGCAATTGCTTTGAGTACACGCGAGTCTGTGAGCAGCAGGCGATAGTTTTCAAGGCCCACCCACTTGAAATCGGGAAAGCCAATCATCTTGTCGTGAAAGCTGTACCAGATGCCTGCTACCGCCGGATACCCTACCATCACCAACAGCACGATGGCGGCGGGGGCCACAAAAAGATACCCCAGCAGGGTGGCCTCGCGAATCAAGGGCTTTTTGTGGGGTTGGGTTCGCGCAGGCTGCGCCGCCGGGTTGGCCAGACTGGACATGCAATGCCTCCTCAGGCGATAGATGGGCACAGCAAGGTGCAACCCCTGCTGTGCCCGAAAGCGCGGTGGCTATTTGTTGGCGTACTTTTGCTGAAGCTCAACCAGCTTCTTTTCCGCCGTTGCGACTGCTTCTTCGGGCGACACATTGTTGAACGCGACCGAAGCCAGCATTTCGGACCACAGGAACAAGCCGCCGATTTCGTCAATCCACGGTTGGGGGATGCCAGGCTCGTGCGCATACTGCGTGTAAGGCAGCGTCGCCGCGACCTGTTTGTTCCAGGCATCCTCTTCGTAGAACGGGAGCTTGGCGTAATCCTGCAGCACGGGGTAGAACATGCCGCCAGCGGTTTCAAGGTTGGTGCCGTAGCGGTCGGGAGCCATGATGCCTTTGATCAGCGTGGCGCCGAAATCGGCGTACTTGGTGCCGACCATGATGCCGAACGTCGAGCCGCCCGAGTAGGTCTTGGGGCCTTGCGGGCCGGCGGGGGTGGGGCCAGCGACCGTCTCTTTGGCAAAGCCGGGGTCGTTCTGGCGCATGGAGTAGAGAATCGAACCGCTGTTATAGATGCAAGCGCACTGGCCAGCTAACCAGGCCTTGTTGTTGCCCGTGTCGTCCCAGCCGGTCACTGCGGGGGGCATGATTTTTTCCGTGGTGTACAGGCCCGTGTACCATTTGACTGCTTCGATAGTCTCGGGGCTATTGAACACGATCTTGCCCGATTCATCTTGCACTTTGCCGCCAAAGGCCCACAGGATCGGCCAGAAGATGTTGGTGCCATCTGGCACGTTGGAGAAGGTGTTGCCAAAGCCAAAGACCTGGCCCTTGCCCGCCTCAGTCACAGCTTTGGTAGCGGCCACGAACTCGGCCATGTCTTTCGGGGGCACGGTGAAGCCGGCCTGGCTAAAGATGTCGTTGCGATAGTACATGATCTGCGGCTCGTTGTGGAAGGGGATACCCCATGCCTTGCCTTCGATCTTGACGGTATTGGTGTTGGCTTCGTAGAACCCGCCGCCGGTCTTGGCGATCTCGTCGAACAGGTCGGTCACATCGGTGAGGATTTTCATGGCGTAGTAGCGCGATACGCTGATGCCCACCAGCACGTCGGGCAGCGTCTTGGCTTCGATGGCAGCGTTTTGCTTCTGTTGATAATCGCCCCAGGGGAAGAGCTGCACTTCGACTTCAAAATTGTTCTTGGCAGCGGTGAGCAGGGCCGAGTCGGTAAAGAACTCGTTCTGGCGGGCGATAAAGTGCTTGGGTGCCCACATGGTGAGCTTGGGGCCGGGCGTGGGGGCCTGAACGACCTGCTTTTCGACGACGACCGTCTTTTCGACGACCTTTTCGACGGGCTTCTCGACGCCCTGTTCTTTCTCAACAACGACGGTCTCTTTGACTACTTGGGGCTGGCAGGCCGCGGCAACGACGCCTGCGGCGGCTACCAACGAGGTGCGCAAAAAGTGACGGCGAGACAAGGTATTCACAATCCTTCTCCTGCAATGTTTTGAGGTTGTTGAACGCTACAATTCACCAAGCGGATGACAGCGGTCTCTCGATGGCACTCCCTCCTGTACCATTGGGTGCGGTCGTGGAGTTCTACATTACCCGAAATGAGAGCATGTCC
>CAZYPJ010000136.1:0-10245 GCA_964649365.1 uncultured Anaerolineales bacterium
GCGCCTTTGCTGTTTGTCAGGCCTTCAGGGTAGCCATTCAATAGCGGGTTGTTCTCATCGCCGCTGATATTAGGGTCGCCGCCGGTGGTGCCCATCGTCAACGAGCCGTTGCCAAAGGCCGATACTTTGACATAAGCATTATCCAGCGACACGCCATTCGCGGTGCGTCCCCCTGGCACTTTGTCGCGGGCCGCTGCCCCCATCGTTAACAGGATCATGGCCAACAATAGAACCATCAGCCCAACGCGGCGAAACCGACCTTGCTTCATGGCGCGTCCTTTCTTGCGGGTTCTTTCCCGGCGGCACTGATTACACGACTATCCACAGGCGGTCAGGGCGCTCTCCAGACCCAGCGCACACGCCGCCACACTCGCGACAGCAACCAACCATCCAGCGCCAAGCCGCCAACCGTCGCCGCAATTGCTGCGGCAGGGAACGGCGGCGAATCTTGCACGACGACCTCAAAGGCGTCGAGGACGCACACCCCGCCCGACGAAGCTGGGTCGCGCTCATCGGCTACAGTGAGCCTCAGCACATGCTCGTTCGCTGTGGTCAAGCGAACCAACGCCAGGCGCGTCTGGCTCTGCGCCGAGGCGTTGTACAAATCCAAGTAGCTCTGCCCTTGAGCGTTGGTTGGCAGGCCCGCAACGGTGTGCCCATCGAGCGAGACCAGCAGCCGCCCGGCCGCCGGGCCGGGGTTCGAGACCAGGTCAACCCCCGCGCCCTGAAAGGTGAAGGTCAACGTATCGCCCGGCGTGTGCGAGCGCAGATAAGCTCCCCCCGAAGCGTCCGCTGAGAGCACTCTCTGCCACTGGCCGCTTGGCTTGACGCTGGGGTTCGTTTCCTGGTAATAACCGGGGCCGGCGGCGCGCTGTTGGCTCATCGTCGCTTCTTGCACCGCCAGATAGACCGGGCGCGGCGTGAACTCGGGGTCCACCATCCCGAAATAGTACTCGGCGCGGTCGGCGGGAATGTGACCCACCTGCCTAAAATACCAGATCATGAAAGCGCCCGCCCAGGGCCACTCGCGGCGCGCCAATTCGATGCCGCGCAGCGTATATTCGGCCTGTTGCTTTTCATTCACCCGTTTCCAAATAAGCTGTTCGGCGGGCATGGATTCGGGCGCAGCGTTCCAGCCATACTCGTTGAACCAAACCGCCTTGTTGTCGTCGCCGTATTGCTCCATGATCCGACGGTGCAACACCACGCGTTGGAAATTGAGCGTCTGGGGGTCAGGCGGGTCTTCCGGTGGGCGATCCATTCCAAAGGCGTTGGCCGAATAGATATCGAAATAGTCCTTGGCCCCGGCCTGGTACATCGCTTTCAGATAGTCCAAGGCGTGCATTGCGATCCATTTGCCCGGCGCGGGGTGGGGCTGGCCCAAGGTGATGGCCAATGGCGCGCACAACACTACCACATTAGGGTTGGCTTCTTTCGCTCGCCGATAGGCGATCTTGAGCAATTCAACATATTGCGCCGGATCAACGGGCTGGTTGCCCCATTCGGGAAAGATGTTGGGTTCGTTCCAAATCTGGATATAGTTGATGCGCCCTTCGTAACGCTTGACCACCGCATAGACGAAATCGCCGTAATCCTCGAAATTGTCGGGTGGGCGCTGCTTGTAGGTATTGTCCTGGCCCGCCCAGTCGGGCGGGCGATCGACCCGGGCGACGATCTGCAGGATGTACTTTGCGCAGGCCGCCACAATCTGATCGTATTTGGCCCATGTATCGGTCTTGTACTGCGGGGCGAGATACTCGCCCTTGCGTTGCGGCTCGATTTCCTCCCAGGAAAACTGCTGTTTAACCCAGCCGATGCCGGCTTCGGCGGCCATTTGCAACGTCTTGTCCAGTTTCCACGGCTCGACCTCGCGCGCCAGGAAAAAGTTAGCGCCGTAAGGGTTCACATCGGTATGGGGAATTTCGCGCTCGGGCGAGACCGATACTTCCTTGGTGTGTGCGAGGCTCTCAGAGACCATGCGAAGCAGCAACGCGATCAGGGCCACAAAGACCGCCGCTGTGATGTACAACATGAACCGCCAAGCCAACTTGCCTGGGCGCCAAGACAGCCTCATCCATTCTCCTCCGAGGGCCGACGGTAGCCGCGCCTGGGCCGACGCGCCTGCATTGTGCATACCATGCTGGCCATTATAGAGAGCGCTTCAGGGTTTGTCAATCGTTCCGCGCCCCATTATAATGAATACGCTCAATTGTAGTCGAGGGAACAGCGATGCAACTGGTCACCAGCCACGAGCGCGCCGATATGGATGCTTTGGCGTCCATCTATGCCGCCACGCTCCTCTATCCCGATAGCCAAGCGGTGTTGCCGCAAAAGCTGAACCGCAACCTGCGGGATTTCTTGGCGCTCTACAAAGACGAGTTCCCTTTTATCGCGCGCGATGCTCTGCCGCATCGGCGCATTAGCCGGCTGATCTTGGTGGATACACAAGCCATCGCGCCCATACGCGGGATGGACGCCCAGACGGTGGTGCAGATCATTGACCATCATCCTCTAGAGCGAGAGCTGCCAGAGAACGGCGTTTATGAGGGCGATATAGTGGGCGCCACCACTACATTGCTCGTTGAAAAGCTGCGCGCGTTGTCGCTTGCGCCCAGTCGGTTGGGCGCGAGTTTGCTGCTGTTGGGCATCTATGAGGACACCGGCGCGCTCACCTATCTTACCACCACCACCCGCGACGCCGAGGCGACGGCCTGGATTCTGGCGCAAGGGGCCGATCTTGCGTTGGTGAGCGAGTTCCTCAACCGACCTCTTTCCAATGGACAGCGCGACGCCTTGGCGATGTTGATCCGCGAAAGCGCGCTTTCCACCGTGCGGGGGCGCACGATTTGCATCGCGGCGATCGCGCTGGATCGCTACGTGGATGAGCTTTCGACTCTGGTGCATCAACTGGTGGATCTCTACGAGCCGGACGCCTGTTTTGTGTTGGCGCAATTTGGCCCCAGCACACAGATCATCGCGCGCAGCACCACCCACGCCATCAATGTGGCCGAGTTGCTCAGGGTGTTTGGCGGCGGCGGCCACAGCAAAGCGGCGGCGGCGCTGGTCGAGGAGAACGATCTCGACGCGCTGGTGCGCCGGCTGCGCGCGCTGTTAGAGGAACAGATCGAGCCGCCCGTGCCGGTGCGCGAAATCATGTCCACCAGTGTGCATACGTTGAGCCTCGGCATGTCGGTGCGCGACGCCGCCCAGTTGATGGGCCGGTATGGGCACGAAGGTTTTCCGGTGGTCGAAGAGGGCCGCTTGCTCGGCGTCATCACTCGCCGCGATATTGACCGCGCCTTGCACCATCGCTTGGGCGATATGCCAGTGCGCAACTTTTTACACGTCGGCCCACTCGCCGTGCGCCCGCAAGATTCGATTGACGAAGTGCAGCGCGTGATGATCGAGCACGACCTGGGGCAAGTTCCCGTGGTGGAGGATGGGCAATTCGTGGGCATCGTCACGCGCACAGATCTCATCAAATTGTGGTCGGCGCCAAGCCAGGTGTCGCGGGCGCAAGAGATCCGGCGCCTGATGGACGAGGCGCTGCCCGACGGCCTGCGCGCGACGCTCCTAAAAGCGCGCGATGTGGCCAACGCCCTGGGCTATTCGCTGTTCATCGTCGGCGGCTTTGTGCGCGACTTGCTGCTGGGCGCGCCTACGCTCGATCTCGATCTGGTGGTCGAAGGCGACGCCATCCGCATGGCCAAGCAATTGGCGGCGCAATGCAATTGGCGCGTGCGCAGCCATGCGCGCTTTGGCACCGCCAAGGTTATCATTGACGGCGAGCGCGCTCCGGGCGCGCCGCCCTCGCTCGATCTGATCACGGCGCGCACCGAGTTCTATGAGCGGCCCACAGCGTTGCCGCACGTCGAGCAAAGCTCGATCAAGCAAGATCTCTACCGGCGCGATTTCACCATTAACACAATGGCTATTTGCCTCGACCGCGACCGCTACGGCGAACTGCTCGACTACTATGGCGGCGAGCGCGACATCCGCGAGCGGCGCATCCGCGTGTTGCACAACTTGAGCTTTGTCGAAGACCCGACGCGCATTCTGCGCGCAGTGCGCTTTGAGCAGCGGCTAGGGTTCGTCATCGAGGCGCGCACCGAGGAGCTGATCGCCGATGCGCTTGATCTGCTCGATCACGTCACCGGCGAGCGCATTCGCCACGAGCTATACTTGATCCTGGCGGAGGATAGGCCCGAACTGTGCCTGGATCGGCTCTCTCGCCTAGGCGCCCTGACGCACATAGACCCGCGCCTGACCTTCTCGCGCGAGATGCCAACTCTGTTCCAGCGGTTGCGGGCGCGCTTCCGCGAATGGCCGCGCGCCGCGAATCAGGACGACGACCAGTCCGCAGAGCAGGAGGCGCCAGATCGGGTGGAGAATGCGGACCGATCTGACGGCGAGGAGGAGACGGGCAGCCAGCAAGTCAACGCCCCTCGGCTTGCGTTGGGCTATTTGGCCCTGCTTACCAGCGCGATGAGCGCCGATGACCTGGCGGCGTTTGCCGACCACTTGCGCATTTCGCGCGACGATGCGCACTTTATCAACGAGGTCTCGCGGTTGCGCATCGCCATCGCGCCTTTGAGCGCCCGCGTGATGCTGCCCAGCGCGATCTATCGCCTGCTCAACCCATTCTCGCGCGAGGCGCGCTTTGTGCTTTCGGTGCTCACCGAGGCCGACCTGGTGCGGCAGCGGCTCGATCTATACGAGCGAGAGTTGGCTCAAGTGACCCCGCGTATTGACGGCTATTATCTCAAATCGTTGGGCGTGCCGCCCGGCCCGATCTATGGCGAGATTCTAGAGCGCGTGCTCGATGCGCTGCTCGATAAGCAAGTGACCACGCTGGAAGAAGAATGCGCCTTTGCCAGGCGATTGGTCGAAGCGGCGCACGAGAATCGCCCCCCATCCTAAAAGACGCGAGTGATCTCATCCGAATCGAAGCGGGGTAAGGGCGACTGCTGGCCGCCGCGCATCTGATAGAATCCCTCTCGGAGCGGTAACAACTCGCCGATGCACGCCGAAGGGATACCAGCGCGTTCGTAAGTCGCTTGCAGGCCAGCGGCGCATTGTGGATCCACGGCTACAATCAACGCCCCCGATGCGATAGCGCCCAGAGGGTCTAGCCCATATTCGGCGCATAATCGCGCGCTTTCGGGCAGAACGACCACCTGATCGGCATCCAGCCGCAACCCAGCGCCGGCGGCGTAGGCCATCTCGCGCAACCCCATCGCCAGACCACCCTCAGTCGGGTCGTGCATGGCGCGCACGCCCGGATGTTCGGCGGCCAGGCGCGCCGCCTGCACCACGCTGATCCCCGGCTCGAACAGGTATTGCTGCGCCCGTTGGACGAACTCGTCTGTATAACCGCGCGAGCGCCAGTCGGCGGCCTTGTCGCGCGCGAGGAGCGCCGTCGCTGCGATGGGCACGCCTTTGACCAGGATGATCTTGTCGCCGATGCGCGCGCCCGACGTGGTGATGAGCTTGTCTCTGGCCACCTCGCCAATCATCACGCCGACGACCAGCGGTCGCTCCAGCCCCCAGGTGACTTCGGTGTGCCCCCCGACTAGCGTGATGTCGAGCTGTTCGCACGCCTCATAGATCTGCCGAAAGATGCGCGAAACCATCTCACTGGTGGCGCGCCCTTCGGGAAGCAGCACGGTGTTCAGCATCCACAGCGGGCGCGCGCCGCTGGTGGCGATGTCGTTGGCGTTGACGTGCACAGCGTACCAACCGATTTGATCGGTGGCAAAGGTAATGGGGTCGGTTTTGACCACCAGGTAGCGGTCGCCCATATCCACGACGGCCACATCCTCGCCTACCCGAGGCCCTGCCACCAGACGCGGATCGGGCCGCGAAAGCGTGTGCAGCAGCGCCTCTAGGAATTCGAGCGGCAATTTGCCGGTTGGGAAAACGGCTTCACGCTCCATAGGGTATATCGCCTCCTGAGACAGTCGTGCGCTAGCGGTTGGATTCGCAGCGCGGCGGGTAGCTTAGCACGCTCACGAGGGACTGTCAAAGAATGTGATTTGCGCTCTACTTGACGCCTTTGTAAGGGCTGAATATAGTATGCGCATCATGTCACCACCCTACGGAGGACAGTATCCCCATGAGCAAGACTTGGCGCGCTGGCATTATTGGGGCGGGTTTCATCAGCGTTCGCGGGCATGCGCCGGGCTACCGCGCTGCGCCTGGCGTCGAGGTGGCGGCCCTGTGCGATATCAAGGCGGATCGCGCGAGCGCCGCCGCGCAAGAGTTGGGCATCCCCAAGGTGTACACAGATTATCGCGAGATGCTGGCGCAGGAAAAGCTCGATCTAGTCAGCGTTTGTAGCCCCAATGCCTTTCACGCCGAGATGACCATCGCGGCGCTGCGGGCGGGCGCCCACGTGCTCTGCGAAAAGCCGATGGCCCTGACCTACGCCGACGCCCAGGCGATGATCGCAGCCAGCCGCGAGGCCGGGCGCAGCCTCACCGTCGGCTTTCACAATCGTTACCGCCCCGAGATGCGCGCAGTATATGATGCGCTGCGCGATGGCAAGTTAGGCAAGATCTATTATGCCAAAGCCAGCATGTTGCGGCGCAGCGGCATCCCCGGCTATGGGAGCTGGTTCACCAATAAGGATTTGGCCGGCGGCGGGGCGCTGATGGACATCGGTTGCCACATCCTCGATTTGGCGCTGTGGATGCTGGGCCATCCCAAGCCGGTGAGCGTCTCGGCGGCTACCTATGCCCAATTCGGCCCCCGCGCCAAGGGCCTGGGGACTTGGGGGTCGGATCATTATCCTGCCGGCGCCCGGTTCGATGTGGACGACCTGGCCACCGCCTTTGTGCGCTTTGAAGGTGGATTGACGCTCACATTGGAAGCCAGTTGGGCGGGGCACGGCACCGATGGCACGCGCTTGCAATTCTTTGGCGCGGAAGGCGGCATTGAGTACAACGACAAGCTCTTTGGCAAAGTGGCGCCCGTGCATCTCTTTGGCGAAAGCGACGGCAAGCTGACCGAAGAGGAAGTTCCTTTCAGCCAGGTGGAAGGCTCAGCCTATCAGATCGAGATCGCCGATTGGATCGCGGCCATCGAGGCCGGTAGGCCGCCGTTGATCACCGCCGAGCAGGCGTCGCGCGCTGTACAGATCATCGAGGCGATCTATCGCTCGGCGCAAAGCGGCGCTGAGGTGGCGCTATAAGCGGTGCGTTCGGCGCTGGCGCGCGAGGTTGCGCGCCAGCGCGCAAGAGAGGAACCATGCCAATACGGTTGCGCTCCATCTTGCTGCTGATAGCCTTCTGCGCCGCGTCGTTGGTTTCATGCGCTGGTTCCGGAGACCTCTCTACTGACCAGTTGCGCTTCTTTTGGCTGGGTCAGGAAAAGCTTTTGAGTCTGGATTCGCCCGAAGCTGCTATCGCTCAGATGGCGCTGGAAGAGGCGCTCACTGAGGTTGCGGCCGATTCCAGTATCGTGTATTCGGACATCCAGTTCCAAGCCAAAGCGAATGGCTACCCCCGGTTTGAGGCTACATTTGAATCTCCTCGTAGATTTGCGACGGGCAAAGGCAATATCGAACTCGATAGCGCGGTTTTGGTCGCTGAATCTCAGGGAATGCTCCTGTTGATTAGCCCCGCCGACTTTACTGGGTGGCAAGTCTATTCCGTGCGGACGACAGAAAACACCCAGCATCTGCTGGCGGCAATTCGTGATGCGCTTTCGGATGCGATTGCGCGCCACCTCATATACCCCGTAGCGACCACGCCGGCGCTGCGACGCGCCTCTACGGGGTCGACATCTTGGCCGAACCCCGCTGACTTGCAGGTTTCCTCACTACCTGTTGCTCCCGAAACCAACGCTCCGCTTCTCACTTGGACGCGTCGCGAGACTGATCGCCATTGCGATCGATTGGCGGTATGGGGCGACGGCTCAGCTCAATACGGCCTGTGTGAAGCGGACATGTCTTCAGGCTTGTTGCCTTCTATAGCGATGGAATCGCTGGAGCGCTGGGCCGGTGATCTCGCTCCCTTTTCATTGCAGCGCACAGAACCAGAGCAGGGCTTGTATTTCGAGTTGGCCTGGTTTGGCCACGGCTCTCGTCAGCCTAACCCTGATGAAGCCGCGATGATTTTGCTTTGGTCAACCCGCCTGCACAATGTCTTGCAACAACCCTGACGATCATCTCGTTCTATGCTGCTTGTCTCATGGCAGTTATCGCCGGTTCGGGGTGAGTAACTATCCAGACGGATTCTGTTCGACTATGTGACTCTATATTACTTGTGGCCTTGACGGATTCCACGATCTGTTGTACAATACGAATGGGATACTTGATACCGCTCCCTCTGGGTTAGGAACCAAGTTTCACCGATTGTGCTGCTTACCTGCTTTGCTGGTTTGCATTTTGTGAAGACATTGTAAATGCTGCCGGTCGGTATTCTTGAATGATCTGTGCCCATTGGGGCGGCCATGTCAACAGACTGGGGGGGTACGATGAGTCAAGAAACGTTGTTGAACGTCAAGCAGGTTGCAGAGTATCTGCAACTCAAAGAGTCCACGATCTATTCGTGGGCGCAAGATGGCAAGATTCCTGCCATCAAGATCGGGCGCACCTGGCGCTTTCGTCGCAAGGACCTGGATACCTGGCTGGAGCGGCATCTGAAGGGCGAGGACGATCGCGAAGCCGCAGTAGACTGATCCTCGCAATCTCCAGGCTAGGGCGGCCTAGTGCGCCAACAGCGCGCTAGGGTCGAGTGTGGGTGGCGCGCGCATCCAAAGAGCACGTAGCTCTTCGGGTGCGCGCCTTTTTTGACGGGGCAGAATGCTCTCAGTACAATCGGGCGACGATAAATAAGAGGAGCGAGCGATGGTGACATTTGCCCCGCAGTTGTACGCGCGCGAGGGGATTGATGGCGTCCGCCGCCGACAGGTTGTGGCTGTGTTGCAGGCCGCGCTCGACGCCGTAGATCCCGCCGCCGCAATCCGGCGCTATCTACGCCGCGAAGACGACACCCTGATCGTTGATGGCCAGCCTTACGACCTGGCCCGCTATGCCAACATCTATGTGGTAGGGGCGGGCAAGGCGAGCGCCTTGATGGCCCAGGCCGTCGAAGGCGTGCTGGAAGAGCGGATCAGCAGGGGGCATGTCAATGTCAAATACGCTCACGCCTTGCCCACGCGTTGGGTGCAGCTCCACGAGGCGGGCCACCCTATCCCCGATGCGGCAGGCGTGGCGGGGGCGCAGCAAATTGCCGATTTGCTGCGGGGCGCAACCGAAAACGACCTGGTTTTGTGTCTGATTTCGGGCGGCGGCTCGGCGTTGATGACGCTGCCCGTCGTGGGCGTGACGTTAGCCGACATGCAGGCGCTGACCGATGCGCTCCTTCGTCGCGGCGCAACGATCAACGAGAGCAACACCATCCGCAAGCACCTTGACCAACTCAAAGGCGGCAACTTGGCGCGCCTGGCTTACCCTGCGCGTGTGGCGGCTTTGATCCTTTCTGATGTGGTGGGCAACCCATTAGATGTGATCGCCTCTGGCCCTACAGTGCCCGACACCAGCACCTACGCCGACGCCTGGACCCTGTTGGAGCGCTATGATCTGCTGAGCGATGCGCCCCAAGCGATCATTACCCATTTGCGGCGCGGCCTAGCCGGCGAGATTGCCGATACGCCCAAATCTGGCGACGCAACCCTGAATCTGGCGCAGAATGTGATCGTGGCCAGCAATGACCTCGCAGCGCGGGCCGCCGAGCGCGCCGCTCGCGATCTAGGGTACCATGCATTGCTGCTCTCTACGTTCGTCGAGGGCGAGGCGCGTGAAGTGGCTCAGGTGTTGGCGGCGCTGGCCAAAGAAGAGCTGGCCTCGGGCCGACCCATCGAGCGACCCGCTTGCCTGATCTTGGGCGGCGAGACCACCGTCACCGTGCGAGGCGCGGGCAAGGGGGGGCGCAACCAGGAAATGGCGCTGGCAGCGGCGCTGCGACTTCAGGGACTAGGAGATGTAGCGATTGTTTGTTTGGCTACCGATGGCACCGATGGCCCCACCGACGCCTCGGGCGCTTGGGCCGATGGAAACACTGTGCAGCGCGCCGCTGCGTTGGGTCTGGATGCCTGGGCGATGCTCCAAAACAACGACGCCTATCCCTTTTTCGCCGCGTTGGGTGACCTATTGCTTACCGGTCCTACGCAGACTAATGTGAACGATCTGGACTTTGTCTTTGTCTGGTAGATCCCCGCGACATGCTCCAAAGGCCTCGC
>CAZYPJ010000137.1:0-10212 GCA_964649365.1 uncultured Anaerolineales bacterium
CCGCGCGCTTGCCAGCCGCGCCCACTCCGAGTAAACTGCTCGCCGTGCAACCATATCGCCAACCACGAGGACAAGATGACGCCAGCAGATTTGACCCCTATTGATATCACACAACCCTTGCGCGGCGACGCGGCCCTGGCGTTGGGGGCGCTCGCCGCCGGCGTGCGGGTCGTGCCGGGCGACCCCGGCTCGCCCGCGACGGGCGTGTTCGACCAGATCATCGCCTGGACCGACGCAGAACAGTGCCATGCCGAGTGGGCGCCCAACGAAAAGGTGGCGATGGAGCTGGCCTTTGGCGCGTCGCTGGGCGGGTCGCGGGCGTTGGTGGTGCTCAAGAGCGTGGGGCTGAACATCGCGCTCGACCCGCTGGCCACCTTTACCCTCAGCGGCTGCCACGCCGGGCTGGTCATCCTGCTGGGCGACGACCCGGGGAGTTGGTCTTCGCAGAACGAGCAGGATACGCGCTGGCTGGCGCGGCTGGCCGAGCTGCCCATCGTCGAGCCGACCAGCGTCGAGCAGGCGGCCTCGCTGATGGCGCAGGCATATGTTTGGTCCGAGGCGCTGGGCTTGCCGGTCATTGTGCGCGTCACGCCGGCGCTGACCTCGGCGCGCGGCGTGGTCGAGCCGCCGTGGGAGTTGCCGCCCGCCGTGGGTCGTTATTACCGGCGGCGCAACCGCTGGGTGGTGTTGCCCGCCTCGGTGGTGGCGCAACACCGCCGCCTGCACCGCCTGCTGCGCCAGATGCAACAGATGCTCGAAGCCTCGCCCTACGACGTGAGCGCGGGCGAGGGGCGCCTGGGCGTGATCGCCTGCGGCGGCTTGGCGATCAAACTCAAGGCCGTTTGGGGCCAGGCCCCGGCGGGCGTGCGGCTACTGACGCTGGCGAGTTCGTGGCCGCTGCCCGAGGATAGCCTGGCGAGTTGGCTACAACAAGTGGAGCGCGCGCTGGTGTTGGAGGACGGCGGCCCCTTTGTCGAAGGGCTGTTGCGCGGCCTGGCGCAGCGGCGCGGCCTGGGCGCGCGCATTTTGGGGCGCGAGGATCACAGTGTGGCCGAGGAGGGCGAACTGCGCGAGGCCGAGATCGGCCAGGCGCTCGGCAAGCTGAGCGCCGCGCTGCGGCCCGCCCAGCAGGCTGGCGCGGCCCCCGCCATGCCGAGCCGGGTTCCCTTGTGCGAGGGCTGCCCCTATATTCCCACGTTCGAGGCGCTGCTGCGCGCTATGGAGCGCCACGGCGGGCGCCAGCGCCACCTCGTCATTGGCGAGACGGGCTGCATGGTGCGCGCTAACCTGCCGCCGATGGAGCTGTTCGATGTCAAGTATTCGCTCGGATCGGGTCTGGGCATCGGCCTGGGCCTGGCGCTCAGCGAGGCGCGCCAGCGCGTGGTGGCGCTGCTGGGCGATTCCTCGTTCTTTCACACCGATCTCAACGCCATGCCCTACGCCGCCCTGCTCAAATTGCCCATGACCGTGATCGTGCTCGATAACGGCGCCACGGCGCTCACCGGCGGCCAGGCGCACCCGGGCAGCGCGCTGGATGAGCGCGGTCGGCCTCGCGTCGCCAGCGACCTGATGGATGTGATTCGCGGCTGCGGCGCCGAGCCGCGTTTGCTCGCCGCCGCCGACCCCGCCGCGATGGAGGCCGCCTTCGACGAGGCCCTGGGCGCTGAAGCGTTGCGCGTGTTCGTGGTGCGCGGGCCATGCCCCAAGTATGTCCACGCTACGGAGGTCTGACGATGCGCTTTTTGCACGCCGCCGACATTCACCTCGGCTATGAACAATACGGCGAGACGGAGCGTTACAACGATTTCGCGCGCGCCTTCTTGAGCATGATTGACGACGCCCTGGCGCGCCGGGTGGATTTTGCGCTGTTGGCGGGCGACTTGTTCAACAAGCGCTCCATCGAGCCGCGCACCCTACTGTGGGCCGTGCGCGGCTTGGAGCAGTTGCGCGAGGCGGGTGTGCCCGTGTTTGCCGTCGAGGGCAACCACGAGCGCTCCAACTATCTGGAGGCGTTCTCGTGGCTCGATTATCTGGTCGAGATGGGCCTGCTAATCCTGCTCAACCCGATCATTCGAGACGGCAAGATGGCGTTGGCTCCGTGGGACGCCGAGGCGCGCATCGGCGCGTATTACGACCTGCCCGGCGGCGTGCGCGTGATGGGCGTCAAATACTATGGCGGCTCCACCCCGCGCGTGGTGCAAGATTTGACCGCGGCCCTGGCCGACCTGCCCGGCCCGCGCCCGGCCTACACCATCCTGATGATGCACGCCGGCTTGCAGGGCATCCTGGATCAATATTCCGCCACGCTCTCGCGGGCGCAGCTCGACCCGCTGCGCCCTTATGTGGATTATCTCGCCTTGGGGCACATCCACAAGCCGTTCGAGCAGGACGATTGGCTCTACAACCCTGGCTCGCTGGAAACCAACGCCGTCAACGAGGCCGCCTGGGAGGATCGCGGCTATCTGATCGTGGACATCGCGCCGGGCGGCGCGCCGCCCCACCGCGTGACGCACGTGCGCAGCGCGCGGCGCGAGTTCGTGCGGCTGTCGTTCGGGGTGGACGCCTATGAATCGCCCAGCCATCTGCACGAGGCCATCGCTGCCTATTTGCGCCGCGAAGCTACCCCCGAGCGGGCCGCCGCCAAGGCCGTAGTGGAGTTGCAGCTCACCGGCGTGCTGGCGTTCGACCAGGCCGAGCTGGACATCCCTGGCATCGAGCAGTTGATTCAAGAGTCTTTCACGCCGCTCGTCGCTCGCGTCAAGAACAGCACCGCAGCCACCGAGTACGAGATCGCCGCCGAAGAAGAGCTATCGCGCGTCGAACGCGAGCGCTATGTGCTGCGCGAACTGGTGGAGCGCGACGCTCGCCGCCGCGACGCCAGCGACCGCTGGGCGCAGATGGCCCAACAGCTCAAGCAGATGGCCCTGGCGCGCAGCGCCCCGGGCGATATCATCGCCGAGTTGCGCGCCTTTCGCGCCTCGCTGGCCGAGGAGGGGAACGCGTGCTGATCCACTATGTCGAGTTAGAAGGGTTCAAGAGTTACGATAAAGCCCGGATCGAGTTCAAGCCGGGCGCCAACGCCATCATCGGCCCCAACGGCGCGGGCAAAAGCTCCATCCTGGAGGCCATCGGCCTGGCGCTGTTCGATTTCCAGCCCGCCGGTTTCAAGCTGTCGGGGCTGCTGCGCGAGGGGGCTAACTCTGGGAAGGTCGTGGTCGGCTTGACCTCGGCGCTGGACGAGCGATTGTATGAGGTGCAGCGCTACTTTAGTGCGCGCACCACGACCCGCTATCTTGTCTATGATCCCGAACGACAGCAGAACGAAGCCGACAACGCCGCCGACGTGCAAGCCTGGCTCTACCAGCACCTCAAGGTGGATTCCACCGCCTCGCTCAGCTATCTCTTTGAGAACACCATCGGCGTGCCGCAGGGGACGTTCACCGCGCCGCTGTTAGAGGCGCGCAGCGGCCGCAAGAACCGCTTTGATACGCTGCTGCAAGTGGGAGATTGCGCCAAAGCCGCCGACGCGCTGCGCGAGACGGCGACTTACCTCGACCGACAGATGGCGACGGCGCGCGAGGGGATCGCCCGCGCCGAGGGGGAACTCGCCGCGTTGCCCGGGCGCGAAGAGGAAGCGCGCCAGGCGCGCGAATTGCTGCCGGCGTTAGAGCAGCGCGCGGCGCAGGCAAAGGAAGAGTTGGCGCAACACGCCGCCGCGCTTGAAGCGCTAGAGCAGGCCGAACGGCGCTGGCGCGACGCCGCCGCCCAGCGGCAGCAGGCCCAGAGCGAACGCGCCGCGCAGCAGCAACGACTAGAGGACGCCGAGCGCGCCGTGTGCGAGGCGAGCGAAGCGCAGGCGCGGCTGGAGGCGTCGCTGGCTGGACATAACGAATACCTGCGCACCCAAGGGTCGCTCAGCGAGCTAGAGTCCAACCGCGCCGCCCGCGACAATCTGCACCGGCGGCGGGCCGGGGTTGATCGGGAATTGGGCATCGCCCAGAGCGACCTGGCGCGGCTATCCGCCGCGCTGGAAGAGGTCGCCGCCGCCGAGCGCCGCCTGGCGGAGCTTGCGCCGCTGATCGCGGAGCAGGAGCGGATCGAGGCTGAGCTACGCCAGGCGCAAGAGGATGCTCGCCGCTTAGAGCTGGCCCAGCGCGACGCCCAAGCCGCCAACGACGAGCTGACCCGCGCCGAGGCCGAGGCGCGCCGTTGCCGCGACGGCTTGGCCGAAGCCGCCGCGCTTGAGCGCCAACTGGCCGAGGCGCAAACGCGCTTGCGCGAGCTGGTCGAACTCGACCGCGCCGCCCGCGAGGCGCGCGCCCGCGACGGCGAGGCTGTCGAGCGGCTGCGCAAGCAAGTGGCCGCCCTGGGCGAGGCCGCCACGGCGCGCTGCCCGGTGTGCGAGGCCGAACTGACGCCGGAGCATCGCCTCGAATTGTTGGAGCGCAACGCGCAGCAATTGCAAGAACTGGATCGCGACTTGACCGAGATCGAGGCGCGCCTAAAGAGCTACGCTCGCGAGCAGGGCCAGGTCGCCAGAGCGGAACAGAAATTGCAGCAGCGCCTGCGCGCCCTGCCTTCGGAGGGCGACCTGCGCCGCGCCGAGGAGCAAGCGGCGGCCAAAGCGACCGCGATGGAGGCGGCGCGGCGCGCCGTCGCCGCGCTGGGCGACGCGCCCGCCCGCCTGGAGGCGCGGCGACAGGCGTTGGCCGCATTGGGCGCCCCGCGCCTGGAGGCGCAGCGCCACGAGGCGTTGGCCGCGCAGCGCCCCCGCCGCGAGCGCGAACGCGCCGAGGCGCAGGCGCGCCAGGCGGCGCTGACCCAGCAGTTGGCCCAGCTCGAAGAGGAACTCGCCGTTTTCGCCTCGCTGGATGGCGAGTTGGCCGCCGCCCAAGAGGGCCTGGCGCGCCATCGCGCCGCGCACGAAACCTATCTCGCCAACCAACGCGCCGCGCAACAACTCGCCGCCCGGCAAGAGCAGGCGGCCCAACTCGCGCGCAAGCTGGCGGCGCTCGACAAGCGCCTCGTCAAATTGGAGGCGCAACACGCCGAGGCGCAGCGCGCCTACGATCCGCGCAAGCACGCCGAGGCTAGGGCGCGCGTGGCCGATTTGCAGCGCGAGACGGCCCGCGCCGAGGCCCACATTCAGGAGCAAAAGAACCAGCTCGCCCGCGCCGAGCGCGAGATCGAGCGGCTGCGCGGCTTGCAGACCGACCTGGAAGCGCGCCGCGCCGACCTCGCCGAATGGGAGGCCCTGGCGACGACGCTGGACGCCATGCGCGACCTGTTGCGCGCCGCCGGCCCCTATATCACCCGCCAGACGGTGCAGCGCGTCTCGGCGCAGGCCGCCGCCTACTATGGCGACATCATGGACGACCGCTCCAACCGCCTGAGTTGGTCGGAGGATTACGAGCTATTGCTCGACGTGAAGGGCCGCCAGCGCAGTTTCGCCCAGTTTTCGGGCGGCGAGCAAATGAGCGCCGCGTTGGCGCTGCGGCTGGCGCTGCTGCGCGAGATTTCATCCATCAACGTGGCCTTTTTCGACGAGCCGACCGCCCACCTCGACCCCGAACGGCGCGACGGCGGGGCCGACAAGATCCTGAACGGCCAGGGGTGCGAGCAGTTGTTCGTCATCAGCCACGACGACACCTTTGAGCGTGTGGCCCAGCATTACGTGCGCGTCGCCAAGGGCGAGGGCGGCAGCCGCGTGGAAGAAGGCTAACCATGCTCAGCCGGGCGCACGTCATCAAAGCGTTGCAAGCCCAAAGCGAAGCCTTCAAATCCTATGAGCAGCGCGCCAGCGATGCGCGCAAGCTCTATGAAGAGGCGTTGGAGGAATTCGCCGCCTTGACCTGCGAGGAGATCGAGCGGGCGCTCGCGCCCTATCCTCGCCCGGGCGCGCGCCCCACCGCCGAACGGGTCGCCGGGCGCGCCCCGGTGTTGCCCTTCTCGCCGCGCTGGGCCAACCACGAGGAGGCGCGCGCCTGGGCGTTGGGCGTGTTGCAGGGCGTGACCACCGTGGCGGTGGACGGCTCGCAGATATCGCCCAGTTTCGATTACTCTGTGCCCGTCGGCGCGGCGCAGGTGGGCTGGTTCGTCAACCCCCACGATGGCGCGGGGCGCTATATCAAAGATATCGCCTTTGAGATCGTGCCGCCGGAACTGCTCACTGAGGCGGGCGAGGAGGAAGCGGGCTTCCCCGACCTGGAAGTCAACCTGCGGCGGTTCGAGATGGAATGCGCCACGTTGTGCGAGTGGATGGCGCGCCTGGCCGCCGGCGCGGCGCGGGCGGTCTGCCTGCTCGACGGCTCGCTGACCGTGTCGTTCGCCGGGCAGTTGCGCCCCTCGTTGCGGGCGCGGTACGTCCAGGCGATCTTGGGGGTCATCGAAACCTCGCAGCGCACCCGCGTGCCTGTGGTGGGCTATGTGGATGGCTCACGCGCAAAGGATTTCGTCACGCTATTGGCGCGCCTGCACGATTACGATCCTCCGCGCCTGAACGACGCGCAATTGCTTCGCCCCCGCATGGCTTGGGGCCAGCGCACCGAGGCGTTCATCTGCGCCCGCGACGACGCCCTCGCCCGCGACGACCCAGCGCAGGATTATTACAGCCGTGTGCATTTTGTCTATCTGAAGACCACGGCGGCTAACCCGCCGGCGCGGCTGGACGTGCCCGCTTGGGTGCTAGAAGCAGGTCAGCTCGAATGGGTGATGGACGTGGCGCGCGCCGAGTGCATCGTGGGCGTGGGCTATCCCTACGCCGCCGAGACCGCCGACGCCGTGGCGGTGATCACGGCGCAGGATCGCGAACAATTCTATCACGTTTTTCAAAAGTTTCTGGCTGATTTGGGCCAGGATTTGCGCTACGCCCGCAAGGCCTACAGCAAGCGCGTGAGAAGGTGAGCCATGTTCATCGGCAAGATCGTCAGCTCGAACTCGCACATAGATTACGTCTGTCAGGTCTATGGCCCGGCTGAGGCCGCAGCGACGCCCCAGCCGCGTGATTACGCCTTTGGCTCGTTCGTGGCCGTCGAACGGGAGGAGGGCGGGTATCTGGTGGGGGTGATCTATAACACCGTCCTGCTCAACCCCGATTATGGCTCGATGGGGCCGCGCCTCTCGACCCAAGATCAATTGATCGCCTTTTCGCCCGATTATCTGGCCGAAAAGGCCACGCTGGTAGCGATTGCGCTGCTGGGCGCGGTGAGCGCGCAAGGCGAGGCGGCGCAGGGCGCGCCGCCCATCGCGGCCAACCTCGACGCCCGCGTGCGCGCGCTAGAGCGCGACGAGATCGCCGCCTTTCATCGGGCGGGCGGGCGCTTGCGCCTGGCCTATTGGCCCATCTTGATGGGCATGAATCACCCGCTGGCGCTGCCGTTGATGCGCCAGGTCATCGCCGCGCTGACTGATCTGTTCCCCGATGAGGCCCAACGCTTGGCCGTGTTGGGCGGCAACTTGGCCTGGCGCGAGCGCGTACAACCGGCGGGCTGAAAGGAGCGACCATGCGCGAGATTCCCATCGGCACGGCCAAAGGGCCGGGCGAGACGCCCCACGAATACACCTTTGTCGCCCCCGACCCTGAACAGCGGGTGCGCTATGGCGAGTTTGTCTATTACGAAGCCCAGGTTGAAGGCCAAACCCGCGCCATCCTGGCGCGCGTCACGCGGCGCACGCCGCTGCGCCTCTACCCCGATTCCTTCATGACCAACCCGCTGATTCCCCCTTCCGAGGTGGCCGCTCTGCTGGGCTATGAGGAGCAAGCGCACGAGCTGTTCGAGATCGCCGCCGCCACGTTGGGCTATTTCGACCCGATCATGGGCTTTGTGAACCCCCGCGTGCCGCCGCGCTCGGGCATGCCCATTTTCATCGCGCCCGACGCCATGCTGGCCGAGGTGCTCTGCCGCCGCAAGCCCGGCGAGATGGGCGCCGTCCACATTGGCTCGCTCTTGGGGCGCGCCAAAGATCGCGCGCCCATCGTGCTCGACGCGCGCGGGTTCACCAGCACCCATCTGGCGGTCATCGCCTCCACCGGCGCGGGCAAGAGCTATCTGGCGGGCGTCATCCTCGAAGAATTGATGAAGCCCTATAACCGCGCCGCCGTGCTGGTGATTGACCCCCACGCCGAATACGACACCCTGACCGAGATGCAGGGCCACCCCGCCTTTGCCGAGGGCGGCTACAGCCCCAGGGTCAAGATCGTGCGGCCCAACGACATCCAGGTGCGCGTTTCGTCGTTGACATTGGGCGACCTGCGCTACCTGCTGCCCAACCTCTCCGACCGGATGCACCACGTGCTGGGCCGCGCCTACAACCAGGTAGTGCGCGCCTACGGCGACAAATGGACGCGCGGCCACCTCAAGGTGGCCATCCGCTCCTTCGGGCAAGATCAGCCCATCACCGATCCGCTGGCCGACCAGGACCTGGACGACGACCCCACCATCGGCGCGCTGCTCTGGCGGGTGAACTCGGTGCTGGAGGATTCGCGTATTTTTAACGATCACTCCAGCATCCCCCTGGCCGACCTGTTCGAGCCGGGGCGCTGCACGGTGTTGCAGCTCAACGAGATCGCCGAGCGCGAACAACAGATCATCGTGGCCACCTTGCTGCGCCGCTTGAACCAGGCGCGCATGGACACGGTGCGCGGGCGCGCCAGCCGGGGCGACGAGTATTATCTCCCCTACCCGGCCTTTGTGCTTATCGAAGAGGCGCACAATTTCGCCCCGGCCAACGCCGACATTGTGACCACGCAAATCCTGAAAACCATCCTCTCCGAGGGGCGCAAGTTCGGCGTCTCGGTGGGGCTGATCAGCCAGCGCCCCGGCAAGCTCGACAGCGACGTGCTTTCGCAGTGCATGACGCAGTGCATCATGCGCATCGTCAACCCCATTGACCAGGCGCGGGTGGCCGAAAGCATCGAGACCGTGGGGCGCGACCTGTTGGCCGAGCTGCCCGCGCTCAGCCGGGGGCAGGTGATCGTGGCGGGCGCCTCGGTGAACACGCCCGTATTGGTGCAAGTGCGCGAGCGCCTCACCCGGCACGGCGCCGAGAACCCCAACGCCCCGCAGGAATGGCGCGCCTATTTCAGCGCCGACGAGGAACGCCAACGCCAACGCGATAACGCCGCCCCGCCCGATACGCCCACGCGGCGCGGGGCCGACCGCCTGTTCCGATAAGGAGGAGACAACGCCATGAACATCACCGCCCACGTCCCCATGCGCATTGACCTGGCCGGCGGCACGCTTGACGTGTATCCCCTCTACCTGTTCGAGGGGGGCGGCCTGACGGTGAACGCCGGCATGGCGGTGCGCGCCGAGGCGGCGCTGCGCCTGCGCGACGACGCGCGCATCGTCATCCGCTCGGGCGACGTGGCCGAGGGCGAAGAGATCCCCTCGCTGGCCGAGATGACCCTGGGCGGCGAACTCGACCTGGTCAAGCGCGCGCTGGCCTATTATCGCCCGCCGCGCGGCCTCGACATCACCATCCACCGCGAGGCGCCGCACGGGGCGGGCCGGGGGGCCGCGTCGGCGCTGCTGATGGCGCTTTCGTGCGCCCTCGTCCGACTGTTCGACCTGGGTATTAGCCGCGAGCGCATCATTGACCTGGGCGCCAACATCGAAGCGCAGGTCATTGGCATCCCTACCGGCAAACAGGATTACTTTCCGCCGATCTATGGCGGCGTCTGCTCGATCTGGTTCGACGTGGATGGCTGGCGGATCGAGTCGCTCTCGCAGGGCAACGATCTCATTGACGCGCTGAACCAGCGGCTGATCGTCTCCTACACCGATATTCCGCACTCGTCGGCCATCACCAACTGGGCCATGCTCAAGCGCTACATCGAAAAAGAGGGCGATTCCGTGGCGCGGATGCGCGAGATCAAGGCCATCGCCCTGGCGATGCGCGATTGCCTCTGGCGGGCCGACCTGGACGAGTTCCAGCGGCTGGTGGCGGCAGAGTGGGCGTTGCGCAAGGGGCTGGCGGCGGGCGTCACCACGCCCAAAATAGACGCCATCATGGGGGCGGCGTTGGCGGCAGGGGCGCGCGCCAACAAGATCTGCGGCGCGGGCGGCGGCGGCTGTATGATTACCGTGGCCGAGCCGGATCGCGTCGCCGAGGTGCGCCGGGCGCTGACGGCGGCGGGCGCCCAGGTGATGGACGCGCCCATCGTCCCCGACGGCGTGGAATTGACGATCACGTAGAGACGTTGGATTGGGC
>CAZYPJ010000138.1:0-10210 GCA_964649365.1 uncultured Anaerolineales bacterium
GCTACTCTTGTGGCGGCCTAGCGCGTCTAGATCTGTGCACAATGCCCAATACTATGCTGGCGAGCATGAGCAGCCAACTGATGACCTTAATCGCAGTTACCCCATAGACATGAGCAGCCATTGCGCAAATCACCGCACATAACGTCGTGATCCAAAAGATGAGGCCCAGTGTGAACCTGTCTTCTTTTTTCCACACACGGCATACCTGAACTACACTGATCGCCCCAATCGCGAGATACCAAAGCGACTCTCGTAATATCGTCATCGTGGCCTTTCATTGGATAGTAGAGACTTGGCATTCGCACCTCAACCCATCGCCTGCGGATTCTCCATCTCCGACACAAAGGAAACGACCTGTAACAAGCAGTTACCATCAAGATTATAACATACAGCATCTCAGCAGAAAAGGGCAACACTACGTCCTCATCTCGCAGAGTGGGGTTAGCGCGCGGCTGATCTCACTTGCGTATTTTCGCGCCCTGGCTATATTGGGGCAGAGTTACGCCATACGCTTCTGAGGAGGTACATCATGGCACCCTGGTTTTCGGGCGATGTGATCGCCAACGGCGTTCGCCTGCACTATTTCCGCACGGGCGGCAACAAGCGGCCCATCGTGTTGGCGCACGGCATCACCGATAACGGCTTGTGCTGGACGCCGGTGGCCGAGCAGCTTCAGGCCGATTACGACCTCATCATGTACGACGCGCGCGGCCACGGCCTGTCGGAAAAGGCCGAGACGGGCTACACCAACACCATCCTGGCTGAAGATTTGGCGGCGCTGGTCGAGGTGTTGGGGCTAAAGAAACCGGCTTTGCTCGGCCATGCGCGGGGCGCGGCCACCGTGGCCGCAGCGGAAGCGCTCCCCCCCGGCATGGCCAGTTGCCTCTTGTTGGAGGATCCCCCGTGGCGCGCCGAGACCTCCGTCGCGGATCGCGAGGCTCACGCCGCCCAATGGCGCGCCCGCGTCGTCTCGGATCGTATGAAGACGCGCGACGAGTTGTTGGCCATCTGCGCCGAGCGCCATCCCGCTTGGTCCAAGGGGGAGTGCGGGCCGTGGGCCATCGCCAAGGCGCAGGTGTCGCCCGCTGTCATTGATTACGTCGCCGCCGAGCGCAGCACCTGGCGGCAGATTGCGCCGCAGATCACTTGCCCCACCTTACTGATCAGGGGCGACGTGGAAAAGGAAGCCATCGTGGACGAATCCCTCGCCCAAGAGGTTATCAAGGCTTTGCGCGTGGGTCGCGAGGCGCACGTCCCCGGCGCGGGGCACAATATCCGTCGCGAAGGGTTCGGCCCTTACATGGCCGCCGTGCGCGCTTTCTTGGCCGAATACTACCGTTAAGCTCTCAGCAATCGGCGGTCAGCCGTCAGCGGAAACTCAACTGACGGCTGATTGCCGACTATTAGAGGGATCTATGACCAACACAACAGCCATTGTCGCTCAGGGCCGGGTGGTGTTCGACCCGGCGTGGTGCCGCACGTGCAAAGTGTGCGAGGTGGCCTGCTCGATCCTCAAAGAAGGCCAGGCGCGGCCGGCGCTGGCCCGGCTGCGCATCCTGTTCGATGAATTCGCGGCCAGCGATCCCATCACAGGGCGGCTGTGCACCCACTGCGCCGACGCCCCCTGCCTGGCGGCTTGCCCCAACCAGGCCATGACGCGCGACGCGCGCACCGGCGCAGTGCTGGTCATCGCTGAAAACTGCACCGGTTGCATGAAGTGTCGCGCCGCCTGCCCCTGGCGCATTCCCGTGCGCCACCCCGAACGCAAAATCGCGGTCAAGTGCGATTTATGCTATGACCGCGCCGAGGGGCCGCTGTGCGTAGCCGTGTGCCCCCTCACCGGCAAGGCGCTGCGCTATGAGACGTCGGATTAACCACCAAGACGCAAGGCCACAAAGGGGAGTTTTCAGTGGTCGGTTTTCAGTTTGGGCTGCGCCTGATCAGAACAAGCTGAATGCTTTGCGTCTTGGCATCTTGGTGGTTAATTTGGGGATTGTTATTTGCACAAGCGTCACAACAAGAGGTTATTGATCTATGGCGTATCCAAAAGGCGGCTATGCGGGGCGATTTCTCCGAGTGGATCTGAGTTCGGGCGCGATCACGGTAGAAGAGACGCCCGACCCAGCCCGTTGGCTGGGGTCGCGCGGCTGGAACGCGCTCATCGGTTGGAACGAGGTGGGGCCGGGGGTGGGGCCATTCGACCCCGTGAATCGGATCGTGTTCAGCGCCGGGCCGCTGGTGGGCGCGGGCGCGCCGACCTCGGGGCGGGCCACCGTCTCGACTCTCGCGCCGCTGGGCTACCCCACGCCGATGTGGACGTGGGCCTCGATGGGCGGCTATTGGGGCGCCGAACTCAAACACGCCGGCTATGACGGGGTGGTTATCCAGGGGCAGGCCAGCGCGCCCTGCTATTTGTTGATCGAGGACGACAAGGTCTCGCTGCGCGACGCAGGCGGCTTGTGGGGCCAGGGCGCGCTCACTGTGCAGCGCATGCTCAAGGACAAGCACAGCCGCCAGCACCAGATCGCCGCCATCGGCCCGGCGGGCGAGAATCGCGTGCGCTTTGCCTCGATCATCCACCGATTAAAGAATGCCGTGGGCAACGGCGGTTTCGGCGGGGTGATGGGCGCCAAAAACTTGAAGGCCATTGTGGTGCGGGGGACGCGCGGCTTTCCCATCGTCGACCCGCTGGGTTATATCGAGGCGGTGCGCCAGGTGTGGCATATGGCGCGCGGCGGCTTGGGGACGATTGGCCGCCCTGAACAAGGCTACCCCCTGGTGGCCTGTACGCACGGCTGTTCCGTTCGTTGCGGCACGAGAATGCGCCCAGTGGAAAGCGACCTCGGCCCCGACGTGCCTTACGTGATGACCACCTGCAACGATGGCTCGTTCATCGGCGGCACGGGCCGCGCCTATGCGGGCGAGTTTGTGGATGGCACGCGGCTCACCGTGCCGCCCGCGCCGGGCTTTGGGCCGCAGGGGTCGGGCCTGGCCAACCTGGTGCACGAGTTGGGCCTCACCAGTTGGGTGCATAGCACCTGGGGGCGCTATTTCGCCACGCTCAAGGAAATGGGCATTACCGAGGTGCTGGGCGAACGCATCGCCGTGGACGACCCCGCCTGGTGGCGCGATTGGATGACCAATGTGGCGCATCGGCGCGGCGCCGGCGACGCCTACGCCGAGGATTTGGCCCGTTTTTACGAGGCGCACCCCATCGGCCCGCGCAACCTGGCTGAGTTGATCCAAGATCGCGGCAGTCGCGGCCACGGTTGGCATCGCGAGGGCCGCATGATGGAGGCGCACCCTAGCCCCTTCTGGGAATACTCGGCGCTGCTCTATGCCGTCTCGACCCGCGATGTGACGCCCTCGACCCATGATTTCTTTTTCCTCAACGGCCTATACGGCTATCCCTCGACGCCCAAAAAGCCAGAGGAGATCCCTGCGCGCTTGAAAGAGCTATCAGCGCGGTTGTATGGCTCGGAAAAGGCGGTCTATCCGGGCGACGAGTGCATCGAGCACGTCACCGCCTGGCATCAGTATCGTTCCGTCATCAAAGATTCGCTGGGCCTGTGCGATTGGGTGTTTCCCATCACGCGCAAGACTTTTGAGACGAAAGAAGAATACGAGGCCGAGCTGGCCGCCGAGCGCGGCTCGGTCTATGGGGATATTACCGCCGAGGCGACGCTGTTCCGCGCCTGCACTGGGCTGGACTTGACCATCGAAGAGATGGAGCGCCCTCTGGCCGAGCGCGTGGTGAACCTGGAGCGCTGTATCGAGGTGCGTAACAATGGGCGCAACCGCGAGGCCGACGAGTGGGTGATCCCGCACTTTCAATGGACGGAAAAGACCGACGGCACGCACCTTTCGGCCAGCGCCGACGAGTTCCGCGCGCTGCTCGACCGCTTCTATGATCGGCTGGGATGGGATCGCGTCACCGGCGCTCCGACCCCTGAAACGCTGGCGCGTTTGGGGTTGGAGGACGTGGCGCTGGCCCTGATGGGTGAGCGCCAAGAGATGGGAGTGTGACCATGAACTATTACGCGCTCTTTTACGATGTGGTGGACAATTATGTGGAGCGCCGTGCGCCCTATCGCGGCGAGCACCTGCGGCTAGTGCAGGAAGCGCACGCTCGCGGCGAGTTGGTATTGGGCGGCGCCTTTAGCGAGCCGGTGGATCGGGCGCTGCTGGTGTTTCGCGCGCTCGACAAATCGGTGGTCGAAGCGTTCGTGCGCCACGATCCGTATGTGCTCAACGGGTTGGTGACGCGCTGGGAAATCCGCCCGTGGACGGTGGTGATCGGCAACGAGTAGGCGGGCGCGGCGGCGGCCCTGGCTGTGCAGCACAACCAGTCGCCCCACGAGGTGGATGCGCGCCGCATTCAGGAACGCCTGGGGCTGAAAAGGCGCTAAGACGAAATCGCCCTCACCCCGGCCCTCTTCTCCCAAAGGGAGAGGGAGTTTGACCGCGAATCCGGCCCCCTCTCCCTTTGGGAGAGGGTTGGGGTGAGGGCGGCGCGTTTACTCTACCTCTAGCACCTCGAACGACACGTACTGCTCACCGTCAAAATCCTCGGCGATAAAGCCCACCACATATATTCCGGCGGGCGCAGGCGCTTCTTCCCAAGTCCAATGCTCCTCGCCAAAGGTCAGCGTCTCGCCGTCGGCGGCGTAGAACTCGTCCTCGACGTCGTCGGTCAAGTACAGTCCTTGCGTGCGGATGGTGAACGTGTCGCCCTTATTGGGCGTGATCTCGCGCGGCGCGCCGGTGCCGTCCTCGTCGTTGAACCCCAACACGCGCACCAATTCGCTGTCGCGGAACAAAAGCTGGGCGTAACGATCTCGTCCGCCTTTGGCAAAGTGATACGTGCCCTCGCACATATAGGTGGGCGACTCGGCCCCGAACTCGTAAGGGGCGAGCAGCGCCGGCGCCGTGGTCTCGCCGTCGTTGATAACATAGATCACCGGCTCAAAATCGTACTCGATCTCGACCTCGTCGCCCTCCCAATCGGGGAACACCACGCCGTTCACCTTGCGGGTCTTGTCGGGCATAATATAGTCCATATCATCGAGCATTAGCACCGTCTCATCATCCGAGATGCGCCCCATCTGCACATAGATGTAGGCCAATTGCTTGCCCGTGACCGTGGCGCTCAGCGTCACCGGCTCATCCTCCGAGGCCACCTCGCCCGATAGCTCGATGGGCGTGATCTCGATTGGCTCCGCGCCGGCGCGTCCCCCGCTCTTGGCCCCCACATCCCACAGCGCTTCATCATCCCACGCGTCGCCCTCGGGCGGCTCGTTGGTGAAATGGAAATGGAGGTACTCGTCCCACTGCGAGACCTCGGTAAAAGGCGCAGCCACTGTAGTATAGCCATAGTTATCGGCGTAATCGTAGATGTCGAACACAGGGAAATAGATCGAGATGCCCGTAGCGCCGTCGCGCTGCTCGCCGTGCTTTTCGGCGACGACCGCTTGGGTCAGCGCCGCGCGCGTTTGCTCGGCGGCCTGGGTCACTGCGTCGCTCACGTCTTCGTCAATCAGAATATCGAGAAAGCTGCCCAGGTCAATATCGGGCGAGGGCAAGTCCTCGTCGAAAGCGTTTTCGAACGAGAGCGCATACGCGCGCGCTTCAGCGACCACATCCTGATCTACCTTGCTCATCGCCACAGCGAGCTGGTCGAGTTGCTCGACCAGGGCGGGCGCGGCGGATAGGTCCACCGCCGTCAGCGTCACGTCATAGCTCATTTGCTCGGCGGCCTGTTCGGCAGTGGCCCGGCGCGTCTCGAGCACCTCGCTGGCGAATTCCTTGCGCGCTTCGTCATCCACGATGAGTTGATCTTTGACGATATAGCTTTCGACGATGCTTTTGGCCAAGGTTGCGCCATCCATGCCCGTATCGAACGCCAGCCCCGCCAAAAAGTCGGCGTAAGCCCAGCCCAGCGCCGGTTCGACCTCTTGCGAGACGACGGCGTATTTGGCGTGGGGCGAGAGCATCTGCAACACCTCGATTTGCCCCATCAGACAGGCGTCAAAGCCAATCAACTCGAACTGGTCGAGTTTGGTCTGCTGGCGGATTGCGGTCAGCGCCTCGTCCATCTCCATCAGCCATAGCCCATCGCCGAAATCCTCCGCTAGGGCCAGGTCGTGGTCGCCCAGCCCACCCGGGGCGGGGTCGAACCAGCCGCCGGGCCAGCCCATGCCGTGGTCGGAGAGGATCAGAGCGTACTTGTTGGCGGGATACATCCTGATAGCCCAGGTGACGAAATCCACCAACGTCGAGGCCTCGGCCATGTTCACTTCGCCCAAATCTTCCAGCACAGGCGAATCAATGGCTTTCAGATCGGGGTCTTGCTCCAGCAGGTAACGGCGCGCGCCCGTCCAATCGCCGTCGCCGTCGAACGCGCCCTCGTAGCGGTCAATCTGGGCCACCAGATGCATCGAATCGGTGGAGCCGACGCGCTCAGCCTCGTTGAGATCGGTGAAAATATCCTTTTCTAGCGTCTCGTCGTCGGCGTCCATATAGAACATCACCGTCCAGGTATCCTTGCCCTCTTTAGTTTCGGGTTGGGCGGTGGGCTGCGCCTGGGCAGGCGCGGCGGTGGGCGGAACCGTCGCTTCAGCGGCTTCCGCCTGCTTCTCGGCGGCGGGGGCGCCCGTTTTCTCCTCTGTGATTTCCGTCTGTTCCCCGGCGACTGGCCCCTCGAACTCTTCTTCGACGCCGATGGAACAGCCAGAAAGCAGCGCCGAGGCGAGCAGCAGCGCCAGCAGTGCGCGCACGATGGTGTGGCGGGGTTTGTTCACGTCTTTTGCCTCATGAGAAAATATGTGTTCGGCGTTCGCGCGAGTATAGCCTAAGCGGAGGCGGGCGGCAAACGCGCTTGTCCTTCACTACACAACACGTATATAATCAGTCTCACACCAGCGCAGCGCCGTGAAAGGAGCGTTCATGGCTACCGAGATCGAATCGCGCTATATTGTGCCCGATCCGTTGTTGTTCCGCCGCCTGCGACGATTGCGCGCCCTGGGCGAGTGTACGCTAGAGCCGCAAGGGGTGCACCATATTTCGGATGACTATCTCGATACCAAAGGCCGTGCTTTGCTGCATCAAGGTTGGGCTTGTCGCTTGCGCACCCAAGGGGATATTTGCACGGTGACGCTCAAAGGCCCCAAGCAGACCGAAGGCGCCATTTCGACGCGCTTGGAACAGGAGTTGCTCTTGCCCGCGCCCGAAACCGACGCGGCTCGTTGGCCCGCCGGCGAATTGCGCGACCGCGTGCGTGACCTGGCTACCGGCCTGCCGCTACGGCGCCAAGTGACCATCCGCCAGGAACGGCGCGAGTTCTTGGTGAAATGCCAGGAGCGACCGGTGGCTATCCTTTCACTCGACGATGTGCTCACATTGGGCCAGGCGGGGCTGCGACAGCGTAGCTATCTCGTCGAGTGCGAATTGACAACGGGCGGCGCGCTCGACGATCTGCGTGCCATCAACCGCGTTCTGGAAGAGGAATACGGTCTGATCCCCGAAACGCGCAGCAAACTGCAACGCGCCCTGGCCATGATCGAGCAGGGGCGTTCGCCCGACGCCGATGTTGCGTCGCGTCCGCTGAGCGTCGAAGCGCTTTGCCGGCGCTACGGCGTGGATATGGCCCGAGCCGAGCGAACAGCGACGTTGGCCGAGGCGTTGTTCGATGGCCTGGCCGAGGCGCACCATTTGTCGCTCGAACGTCGGGTTTTGTTGCGCGCGGCGGCGCTGTTGGTTGGCGTGGGCGACGTGGTGGATCGGCCCATTCGCCAGGTGGTGGGGCGCGATCTGCTCTTGGCGCAGCCCATCGCCGGGCTGACCGAGGCCGAACAGCGGGCCGTGGCCGCCGCCGTCTATTTGCACCGCAAAAAGATCAGTCCCGAGCGGCTGCGCCAGGCTTTCCCACGACCGTTGGACGAACCGGCTCGCTGCGAGGCGTTATGGATCGCGGCGTTGCTTCGCATGGCGGCGGCGCTAAACAAAAGCGACGACGCTATGCGTTTGGAGCGCATCGCGCCCGCCCAGGATGGCTATACGGTGACGCTCGTTGGGCCGGGCGCACATCGCCAGGCGCGCCGCGCCGCCGACCGTTCCGACCTGTGGCGGCAGGTTAGCGGCATAGCCTTATCCTGGGAGGAAGCTGAACTCGCGCCGAGCGCGGAGGGCGGCGCGGCAGCGCCTGCCGAGATGAGCACGACGGCAGCACCTATTACCGAGGTCAAGGCTTCAACCGAGGAAACTTGGCCTACCGAAGAGCCGCCGCCGCTATCGGCTTCATCGCGGGCAGGGTTGGACCCGGGCGACACGATGGCGCAGGCCGCCGCTAAGACGCTCACCTTGCACCTGCAACGAATGCTAAAAAACGAGCCGGGCGCGCGCCTGGGCGAGGACCCCGAAGCGCTGCACGATATGCGCGTTGCCATCCGCCGGATGCGCTCGGCGCTGCGTTTTTTCGGGCCGTATATTGCCGGGGAGCTGACTATCCGCGCCAACGACCGTTTGCGCGAAGTGGCGCGCGCCCTGGGCCGTGTGCGCGATCTAGATGTGGCCATCAGCAACGCCGAGGCGTTTCAGGCGGATACGTTCGTCGAGCCGACCTCCGCTGCGTCGTTGCTGGCCCCTTTGCTTGCGACGTGGAACGCCGAACGCGATGACGCCCGACAGGATTTGCTCGTTTGCCTCGATGGCCCGGTCTATCGCAGCGCGGTGGATACGCTCTGGCAGCTCATCGCCGAGTTGGAGCGATCCCCGCTTGCGCCTGCAGCCGAGCCGATGGAGCAAACGGCCCGACGACTGATCTATCTCGATTGGCACGTGGTGCGCGCCTACGAGGCTGTGCTCGACAACGCGCCCATCGAGCTGTTGCATACCCTGCGGATAGATTGCAAACGCCTGCGTTACGCCTTCGAGTTCACCGCAGAAGTGCTGCCGCCCGAGGCGCGCCGCATCATCCCCGAGGTGGTGGCCATGCAAGATCACCTCGGCGCCTTGCACGACGCTATAGTAGCGGCGCATCGGCTCGACCGGATGATGACCGAGGCCGGCGATGTGCCCGAGTGGGCTGGGGCGCGCGCTTATCGCGACGCGCTCCGCGCCGAGGCCGAACGCCTGGAACGCTCGTTCCCAGAGGTCTGGGCGCACCTTATGCGCCCTCAGATCCAAAATGCGGTGGAAGGAGTATTGCGGCGAGGGTAGATCGCGAGAGCGCAAAAAGGGACGCGACGCATCACGTCCACGTTGTGTGACGCATACGACGGAAAAGGGCGCGACATGTCGCGCCCCTACGATACGTTGCAATTCCCCGATGAGCGGTTCTATCCCTTCTCGCACGCCTCAGGCTTCAAGTCGCACACGACCTTTTGCACCGCGTCGCGCAGCGCCAGGAAGGTATCGTGAATCGAGCGCGTAGCGTCAACAGCTTTGAAACCATACTCTTTGGCCAACCGATTGAAAGCGGCTTGCATTCGCTTTTGATACTTGATAAAGCTAATATAGTAATCGGGATAGCCCAGAAAATCCATCCCCGATTCCCAATAGTCAAAGCCGCGCGCGTTGAGTACGCGAGGAATCAAGTGCTCGACATCGCAGCGCAGATATAAGACCGCGTCGGGCACCAGGGCAAAGCCTAGAAGCGAGCGAATCCAGTGCGGGTCCACGCCGCGCACGATGGAGCGGGCGATCTGCGAATAGACATAGCGATCGGTGAGCACCACAAAGCCGGCTTTGAGCGCCGGGATGATCTCGCGCTCCAGACGGTCGGCGAAATCCACCGCGTAAAAAAGCGCCATGGTCAGGTCGCCCAGTGTGTGGCCCGTCTTGGCCTCCTCAATGCCCACACTGGCCAGTTCCGAGCGGCGCAAACCAGTAGTGAACACAGCGTAACCGTTGGCCTCCAGCCACTCGCGCAGCAGCGCGATCTGCGTCGAGCGCCCCACGCCATCAGGACCTTCCAGCACGATCAACTTGCCGGGCAATTCCTCATCTTTGAAACCGGGCAGCCCCTGGCCGTAGAACTTGGCTTGCGTCATGCTGCACCCCCATTGGGCGCCTGCCCGCCCATCATGCTGAGATAGCGCCCTGAAAGGCCCTCTTCGGCCAGCACCTCGCGCCAGGGGCTTTTCTCGGCGCGCAACGCGCCTTCCAACTTGGGCTTGATGAGCGCACGCACCTGCTCTTGCTGCGTCACGAT
>CAZYPJ010000139.1:0-10139 GCA_964649365.1 uncultured Anaerolineales bacterium
GCCTCAATCAGGATGAAGACTATCCCGCCAATGCACAAGACATTCGGTAGAGGGCCCATGACACTCGCTTTGAGAACCTCATCCATAGCATACCTCCGACCCGCATATTGCCGAACTGGACGTACCGCATTACAGTGCATGCAGACAATACAATCCAGAACCCTACGGGCGAAGCCAACTTACCAATGGAGTATAACATTCGGGGGATACTATGTAAAGGGCCATGTGGAGCTCGGAGATAAGTCTCTCAACAGCTTGTGGAAGGGAAAAGCTTTGTCGGAATGGGAAGCAAATCAGGAAGGAAATGCCCTTCAAAGCTCAACAAGCGGTTGTTTAGGCTGTATGCACTGAATGAAAAGAGCCGGATCAAGATACTGATCCGGCTCTGATGGCGTGATTTCGATTAGCTCTCTGGCACGGCGAGCTGCACTTTGGAGGCATCCCACCAGGGCAGTTCCCATTCGCTCTTCAGATAGGCGTCAATATCGGTGGCGGCCACGCGGCCAGCGCCCATGGCGCTGATGACCGTTGCTGCGCCGGTGACGATGTCGCCGCCCGCCCACACGCGCTCCATCATGGTGCGGCCGGTCAATACGTCGGCTACTACCGTGCCGTGGCGCGTGCGCTCCAGCCCCTTGGCGTCGGAAAAGACCAATGGGTTCGGGCGCGTGCCCAGCGCCATCACCACGGTGTCCATCGGCATCTCGAACTCGGAGCCTTCGATGGGCACGGGGCGGCGGCGGCCGCTGGCGTCAGGCTCGCCCAGTTGCATCCGCAGGCAACGCAGGCCCGTCACCCAGCCTTGCTCGTTGCCCAGAATCGCTACCGGGTTGGTGAGGAAGTCAAAGATGATTCCCTCTTCCTCGGCGTGATGCACTTCTTCAGCGCGGGCGGGCACTTCGTCGCGCGAGCGGCGATAGACGATGTGTACCTCTTTGGCGCCCAAGCGCAACGAGCAGCGCGCCGCATCCATCGCCACGTTGCCGGCGCCCACCACGGCCACCTTCTCACCCACCTTGACGGGCGTATCCCACTTGGGGAAAAGATACCCTTTCATCAAGTTTGTGCGGGTGAGCAACTCGTTGGCCGAATAGACGCCGTTATAGTTCTCGCCCGGGATGTTCATGAACATGGGCAACCCTGCGCCAGTGCCCAGGAACAGGGCGTCGTACTTTTTGAGCAGTTCCGAGAGCGAATAGAGCTTGCCTACCACCACGTTGGTGGTGATCTTGGCCCCCAGGCTCTCCAAGTACTTAATCTCGGCTTGTACGATCTCTTTGGGCAGGCGGAATTGCGGGATGCCGTACATTAGCACCCCACCGGGCACGTGCAGCGCTTCGAGGATTTCGACCTCGTAGCCCATCTTGGCTAGATCGCCCGCGGCAGTGAGTCCGGCCGGGCCGGAGCCGATGATGCCCACTTTTTTGCCCAGCGGGGCCGCTGGTTTGGGGATGCGCATACCCTGGCTGCGCTCCCAATCGGCCACGAAACGCTCCAAGCGGCCAATGGCCACCGGCTCGCCTTTGCGACCCACCACGCACTTGATCTCGCACTGCGTTTCCTGGGGACACACGCGCCCGCAAATGGCCGGCAGACCGTTTTTGTCTTTTAGCGCTTCGACGGCGCCCCACATATCGCCCTCGCGCAGCGCTTTGATGAACTCGGGAATGCGTACTTGCACCGGGCAGCCGGTGACACACTGTGGTTTTTTGCACTGGATGCAACGATTGGCCTCAGCGACCGCCATCTCGACGGTGTAGCCCAAGGCCACTTCTTCGAAATTGTGCTTGCGCTCCTCAGCCGACTGCGTCGGCATTTCCTGACGGGGAAGTTTATCGGTTGGCATATTGTGTTCTGCTCCTAAACACTGGCCTGGGCTAATTCGCGCTCGTAGGCCTCGAGCGCTTGTTTTTCCAGATCGAGATAGATGCGTTGCCGCGAAAGCAGCAGGTCCCAATCTACCTCATGGGCGTCGAACTCGGGGCCATCCACGCAAGCAAAGCGCGTGCGCCCGCCCACCGACACGCGGCAAGCGCCGCACATGCCCGTGCCATCCACCATGATCGAGTTGAGGCTCACGATAGTTTTGGCGCCAAAGGGCTTGGTGGTCAGAGCCACGAATTTCATCATGATCGCCGGGCCGATGCCCCAAATGCAATCAATTTTGCGCCCCGCTTCGAGCATCTCTTTGAGCGGGATAGTGACCAATGCCTTGCGAGCGTAACTGCCGTCGTCGGTCACGACGATCAGCTCATCAGTCACCTGGCGCATCTCTTCTTCCCAGAAGAGCAAATCCTTGGTGCGCGCGCCGATGATGCCGATAACGTGGTTGCCCGCTTCGCGCAGCGACCGGCAAATCGGGTAAATGGGTGCGATGCCTAGTCCGCCGCCCACCAGCACGACCGTGCCATACTCTTCGATCTCGGTGGGGCGACCCAGCGGCCCGGTAAAGCTCGCCAAGCAATCCCCTTCCTTGAGCGTGCCCAACTGCTTGGTGGATTTGCCGATCTCTTGCACCACGATGGTGACAGTGCCTGCCTCGCGATTGTAATCGGCGATGGTGAGCGGGATGCGCTCGCCTTTTTCATCCACGCGCAGAATAATGAACTGACCGGCCTGGGCCTTGCGGGCCACTTCGGGCGCTTCGACCACGTACATTTTGGTCACTGGCCCGAGCATTGCTTTTTTCAGGATTCGGTACACTGCAAGCCTCCTAGAATTAAGTTGCCGCCTCGGCAACGATTTCCCGCAAACGCAGCTTCTTGAGAGATTATGGGCAATCTCGACCTCTTGTCAAATCAATTCGTGAAGGAAAGTGCAAACAGGCTGGATTATCACAGCAACACGCCAGGGCCGATAATGCTACTACTATCGGCCCTGGCGCACGAATTCAATATCGGCTTGCCGAGAGCTGTTCTAGCTCAGGTCAATAAGTTGGCGGATGACGCTGACTACCGAGGTCGCCAGGCGGAATATCTGGCCTCTGTCGAGCGTTTTGGCCGGCGCGGTGACGCTTTCAGCGGCCTGGGCTTCGTTTGAGCGCATTGAGCGCAGGTAGAGCCATCCTACCAGGGCGCCCAATATAGCCCCTACCGCCGCCCCGCCGACCACGAATTTCATATCTTCCTTCACGATGCACCTCCAAATCAGGTGAGTCTATCTGGCGCTAATTATCTTGATGGATGAGTCGTTGGAATCGAACGATCCACGTTTTGAGAGCCTCGTTGGCGCTGAGCAACCATACGAACGGCGCCCGAATGGTCGCCATAATGCTCACGATCACCGCAAAAGCTTGGAACACCCAACGTCGGCCCTCGCGCAGCGCGGGGACGACCTTGGGGATGAACGTTCGCAACCATTTGGTGACGTAATATAGAATGAGCAAAGGCGCCAGCGAGAGGACGAATATCTCTAACGCTAAAAGGATGATTGCCGCCTCTCGGGCGATTTGTAGCGTGTCGAGCCACATGGCGCGCCTCCCGCTAGACTAGCTCTGTTTCATAATCCAATAACACTAGCTCGCCGTATCCCTCGATAAAGCGCACGACGCGCTCCATCAAACCCTGCACGTAACTCGCCTCGTTCGAGACGCAGGCTACGCCCAACGTCGCCAGTTGCCAGCTATCCTGGTGATCTACCTCGGCAATCGAGATGTTGAACTCGTTGCGCGCCCTGGCGATAACCGAACGCAGCACCTGGCGTTTGTCTTTGAGCGAACCGCTGGCCGGGATTTGTAATTGGATAGTGCAAAGGCCGACGATCATAGTTTGTTCTCGATCTGGCAATGCTGCGATTGTACCACAAGCGCGATAGCGATTTCCACTGCTTAACGTTGCTCGAAATGGATCGCGCCGTCCAACTGGCCCATTGCGGCCTCCATTAGCGCCTCGGGCACCGTGGGGTGGGCGTGGATGGTGTGGGCGATGTCGCGCGCTGTCGCGCCCAGGCGCATGGCCAACGCGGCCTCGGCGATCAGGTCGCTGGCGTGCGGCCCCATGATGTGTACACCCAGCACGCGGCCTCCGCGCCCCTCGGCGTCTTTGGCGCAGATCATACGCACCTGGCCCTCAGTTTCACCCATCGCTGCGGCGCGCCCGTTAACATTGAACGGAAAGCGGCTGACCTTGAAATCGAGGCCGGCTTCTTTGGCTTCGGTCTCGTTGATGCCCACACCGGCGATTTCGGGGATAGTGAAGATGCAATTGGGCGTTACACGATAATCGGCGGCGCGCCGTTCATGCCCCAGGATATTGTCCACCGCTAGTTCGCCCTCGTAAGAAGCGACGTGGGCCAGCATATAGCCGCCGATGCAATCGCCGATGGCATAGATGCCGGCGATATTGGTCTCTAGATACTCGTTGACGGCTATGGCCGGGCCGTTCATGATCACACCTAGCTCTTGTAGCCCTAGGCCGGCAGTGTAAGGGGTGCGCCCTGTCGAGAGAAGAACGACTTCACCTTCAGCAAAAGCGACTTGGCCACGTTGCTCGTAGGATACCCGCAATAGCCCCTCGTCGGCGCGAACGATCTCACGGAACTCGAGTCCGATTTGCACGTTCATGCCGCGTTGCGCCAGCATCGAGCGCATTCGCTTGGCCAGTTGCGGCTCAGCCTCCTTGAGAAAAGTGCGCCTGCCCAAGATGCTGACCCGCGAACCGAGGGCCTGAAAAATGCAGGCGAACTCGACGCCCACCACGCTGCCGCCGATCACTACCAAGCTAGAAGGCAGGTGATCTAGCTCCAGAAGCTGATCCGAATTCATCACGCCTGGTAGATCGTGGCCGGGGATGGGCACATCGGCAGGAGTGGAACCTGTAGCGATGATGATCGCCCGCGTCGCCAGTTGATGCACAGCGCTCTCATCCGTTGCCGCGACCAGGCCGGGTCGCACGATGCGCCCTTGCCCCTTGATGACCTGGATGCGATGCGAGGTCATCAGATGCTCGACCCCTTGCACCAAGCTCGCGACCACTTCGCGCTTGCGTTGCATTAACCGGGCAAAGTTGACGCGGAATGCCCCCTCGACATCAAGGCCATAGACGCCCGAGGTTGCGTCGCGGTACAACTCGGCGTCGCGCACCATCGCCTTGGTGGGGATGCAGCCGCGATTGAGACAGGTACCTCCCAACCGATCCTTTTCGACTAGGGCTACCTTGGCTCCTAGCTGCGCGGCTCGGATGGCGGCGACATAGCCCCCTGGCCCGCCGCCAATGATAACGATGTCATAGAGAGCGTCCATCTAGCCCTCCTGCGGTTCCTCCTCGATACGGTAGGCGTGTACGATCTCGCTGTTCAGGCTGGCCGTCACGCCGCAATACTTGGTCTGCGATAGCTCGATGGCGCGCTCGACGGCTTGCGGCGAGACGTTGCGCCCGCGCACTACATACTCGAGTTCGATGCGTACATATCGCCGGGGGTGCTCCTCGGCGCGGATGCCTTTGACATTGACGCGGAACCCAGTCACCTGCTGGCGTTTTTTGAGCAGAACCGAGATGACATCCATGCCAGTGCAGCCGCCCAGGCTGAGCAACAGCGCCTCCATCGGGCGGGTACCGCTTTCCAGGCCGCCGTGCTCGGCCACGCCATCTAGCACAATGGCGTGCCCCGACGCCCCGGCGCGAGCGACGAACTGTAATCCCTCCACCCAAGTGACTTGGCCGGTGTAAACATCATCTGCCATGCCGCGATTCTCCTTCGATCAAGGAATAAAGATGCGGTAGAACGCCTGATAAGTCTGCACTGTGCTCAGGTAGCGGCCGTTCCAGCCGCCGATGGCGTATAGAAAAGCGCCCTCGCCGGTGGTCGCCGCCGAAAGTCCTAGCGCACGCCATTCGCCTATGATGGGGCTTTCAAAAGTGGACCAGGCGTCGTTGGCCGTGTCGTAGCGTTCGTTATAAGCAAAATAAGTGTTCCATCCGCCCCCGACAACGTAGAGATCGTTTTCGTGAACCGCCACACTATGTCCGGCTCGCGCTACACTCATGGAGGCGTGTTGTCGCCAAGGGTTCTGACCCGCCGCCGCCAGCGCCGGTTCGAACGACTCGCAAGAGCGATATTCAATGGCGCCATCGTAGCCGCCCACTAGATAGATGCGATCCCCTAGAGCGGCGGCAGCGGCAAAGCCTCGCGCCGCGTTGAGGGGCGCCTCTTGACGCCATTGATCTAGGGCCGCATCGTAGAACAAGACGTTATTCACATAGCGTTGGCCATCCCATCCGCCGAAAAGATAGAATCCCTCTTCTGTGGCCGCAATGGCATAGGCGCAAAGGGGGATGGGCAAGTGCGCCCCTGTATTCCAGGCGTCGGCGATCGGATCGTATATTTCGAGCAGGTCGCGCACTTGGTTCTGCGCGTCCAGGCCGCCGGGCACATAGATGCGCCCGCCGACGACAGCGGCGCCGATGTTCGCCGCGGCGGTTGGCTTGGCCGCGCGCTGTTCCCAGCGATCCCGTTGGGGATCATACACCTCAACAAGGTCGCTCCAGCCGACCTCAGTCAAGCCGCCAATGACATAGATTTTGTTATCCACCAACGCCTGGGCAAAGCGTCCGCGCGGTTCAGACATTTGCGCTCGCGTTCGCCAACGCGACGCCCCTGCCACGGCGACATCGGGGCTGGCGCGAGGGGATATGTCCACCATGCGCGTCTCGCTGGGAGCCGAGGAGACACGCTCGTTAGGCCAGACAGCCACCGCAATCACCAGGAGCAACGCCAACGCCAACGCCACGCCCTGCCATACCGAAAAGGGCCAGGGCGCCGCTTGGAAGGGTGACAGCGCCGGGACTGCCTCCGGCGCTGGCTGCAACGCCCCGGCGGACTGAATGCCCTCGTCTGTCGCGGACGCTACGGCGATCAACCCCTGTTGGATGGCGTATAACGTCGCTTCGGTGCGCGATTCGACGCCTAGCTTGCCAAAAATGTTGCGCAAATGGGCTTTGACGGTGTTGACGCTGATGGATAGCTCGAAAGCGATTTGCTGGTTCGTGGCGCCGGTGGCCACGCGCCGCAAAATCTCTAGCTCGCGCTCGCTCAATTCGCCGCTCAATGCCTGAGTCATGTCGCTCTCTCGTGTGATCTGGAGCGATTCTACCACACTTGACCTTGAGCCACAATACCCGCGCTTTGCCCAAGGCGCAACCCTGTTTCTGCGAGCGCGTATAGTGAGTGCATATCGTGAATACGAAGGAGATTACCCATGAGCACTCAGGAATTGCCATTTGAGCCGATGGAAGAGCAACTTACGCAGCGACGCGTGGTCGAAGCCGAGATCAAGATGCCCAAGCTGGAAGATCTCAAGTTGCCCAAAGTGGACCTGTCGCCGTTTCGCTCCGCCGCCGAAGAGGTGTTGTTGACGGGTCTCGGTGTGGGCGTGTTGATCGTCCGTGGCATGGTAGGTGCGGTTAAAGCGGCCCACGCTGCTGGCGCGGAAGAGATCAAGAACCCAGGTCCACTGACCAAGGCTTTTTTGGACCTATTGCGCCCTGACTCTGAGGCTGCGGCCAAGAACGATCTCCGGATCAAGGTGCCGGTCATGCCGCTGGACAACTATGACACGCTGGCCATCGAGGATATCGTCAACCGGCTGGCCGACCTTTCTGTCGAGCAGCTTCACGTCGTGCATGAATATGAGCTGGCTCACCAGGCGCGGCCAGCGGTAGTCGAGGCCATCGAACAACGTTTGGCGGGCGCATAACGCCGTGCGTACGATCCTATTTACGGGCAAAGGCGGCGTTGGCAAGACGACACTGGCGGCGGCCACGGCCTTGCGTTGCGCCTCGCTGGGCCGCCGCACGCTGGTCATCAGCACCGATATTGCGCATAGCTTAGCCGACGCGCTCGATATGCCTCTGGGCAACGAGCCGAGGCAGGTAGGCGCAACGGCGCTGCACGCCGCCGAGTTGGACACGGGCGAGGAACTGGAACGCTATTGGGGCGACGTCAAGCGCCGCATCGCCGCCGTGTTGCGCGATGAAGGCGTTGAGGCCACCGCCGCCGGCGAGCTGGCTATCTTGCCCGGCCTGGATGAGGTCTTGGCGTTGGTGCGCATCAAGCGTTACTATGATGAGGGCAACTATGACGCGCTTATCATAGATAGCGCCCCCACTGGCGCGGCCATGCGTCTGCTCGCTGCGCCCGACCTAAACCGTTGGTACACCCGCCACTTGCTTGGCCTTTCACAAGGTCTGGCCCGATTGATCTTGCCCTCGATCAAGGCGATGGTCAAGATGCCTGTGGGCGAAGACGCAATCCAGGAGCGCATCAAAAAACTGTTCGACCAAATAGAATCACTGCGCGGCATCCTTACCGATAGCGCCCAAACCTCAGTGCGTCTGGTGCTGAACCCAGAGCACATGTCGGTGCGCGAGACGCAGCGCGCCTATACCTACATGAACCTGTTTGGCCTGGCGGTGGATGCACTGTTCATCAACCGTATCTTACCCGATGAAGTGCAAGACCCTTTCTTTGCACGTTGGAAAGAGGATCAAGCGCAACACCGCCGCGACACCCTCGAGTTGTTCGCGCCGTTGCCTGTATTTGAAGTGCCCCTGATGCGTCGGGAAATCGTTGGCCTGGCTGCGCTAGAAGATTTGGCCAGCCAGCTCTATGGCGAGCGCGACCCGACGCCGGCGCTTTCCACCGAACAGCCGTTGCGCTTTTACATGGAGGGCAAACGCTACATGCTGGCCTTGCGCGTTACTGGCGTCGTTGGCGGCGCGGTAGAACTGGAAAAGCAAGGCGACGAGTTGCAGATCAGACTGGGGCGCTTTCGGCGCACCCTGGCTTTACCCCAATACTTGATCGGCCTGCAACCCTCGTGGGCGCAGGTCGAAGGGAACTATCTCAAGATCGGGTTTGAAGAGTCGTAATACACACAGCGCCCCGGCGGATGACCCGCCGGGGCGCAATCGTTTTCCTGGCCCGTGAAAACGTCGCGGATCAGGCGCCCTCCTGGTTACGACGCTCCTCAATCGTTGGCAATTTGCGCCGCTTTGCGTTAGCATAGGGCGCAAAAGGAGGCGCCAATGAACAGCCGCGAACGTGTGATCCGCGCCATCGAGATGACCGGCCCCGACCGCACTCCCATCACCCACGCTACGCTGCCTGGCGCAGTGCTGCGCTATGGCGCTGCACTCGACGAGATCTACCAGCGTTATCCTTCGGACGCCTGGGAGAATGTGGGCAGCGCCAGCGAGGGCGAATTCGGGCCGCAGATTGGCGTCCCCAGCCGCGATCCCTGGGGTTCGTTGTGGGTGCGCTATACCGACGAGCACAAGGGCCAGGTGGTATATTGCCCCCTGGCCGATTGGGCGGCGTTGGATGCCTACGAGCCGCCAGATACGTCGAGCCGAGAACGACTGGCCGAGCTGGAAGTCCGCTTGGAAGCCAACGCTGGAAAGCGATATACCCTTGCCGATGGCGATACCCTCTGGCAGCGTATGTTCTACCTACACGGCTACCAGGCCATGCTGGAAGACCTGTTGCTACAACCGGAGCGTTGCGCCCAACTGCGCGATATGATCTTGGCGGTCATGCTACGTCGCGTCAGGGCAATTTGCCAGTTTCCTGCGCTGGATGGCGTGCATTTTCGCGACGATTGGGGCACGCAGGAGGCGTTGATGATCAGCCCCAAGCTATGGCGTGCGTTCTTCAAGCCAGCTTACGCCCAACTTTTTGCGGCGGCGCACGCGGCGGGCAAACACGTGTGGTTCCACAGCGACGGCGTGATTGACAGCATCATTCCCGATCTCATTGAGATTGGCGCGCAAGTGCTGAACCCGCAAGTGGACGTGATGGGCCGTGGGAAGGTGGCTGCACTCTGCGCTGGCCGAGTGTGCATTCAGGGCGATGTGGATCGGCAATGGTTGATGCCTTATGGCGCGCCGGAAGAGGTGCGGGCCTATGTGCGCGCCGATATCGAAGCTTTTGGGCGTTTCAACGGCGGCTACATTGGACGCGGCGAGATGGCGGGCGATGTGCCGCTGGAGAATGTCATCGCTTTGCTGGATGAGCTGGCGCATTATCGGCCTTCGTGAATCTTGCAAAACTGCATACACTGGCGCGACCAGGCGGCCGCGCCAGTGTGTTTTATCCTACTTGACGTTTTGGCAAACCGGGCTATGATTCTCTATCCAAGATAG
>CAZYPJ010000140.1:0-10007 GCA_964649365.1 uncultured Anaerolineales bacterium
AAACCGAACACGGAATACACGGAAATAACGGAATACACGGAAAGAGAAATGGCGATCCTTTTCCGTGTATTCCGTTTATTCTGTGTATTCCGTGTTTTTTCTTTTCCGCGCTTATCCGCCGCCGTAAGCCACGGCCACATCCACCAGCGCGATGAAATTGCGCGCCGCCGCCTCGCCATAGATGCCCGACGAGGTGCCGCCCAGCATATAGCCCCGCGCGCCCACGCGCTCTAGCAATTCGGCGCCCAGGCGCAGCACCTCTTCGCGGGGGCGGGTTTCGAGCACTTCCATATCGTCGAGGCCCCCCACCAAGCACACGCGGTCGCCGATGCGCCCCCTGGCTTCGTGCATCTGCATATCGCCGTAGGGCGGCTGCTCGATGGGGTCGAGCGAATCCATCCCCAGCGCGGCAATGTCCTCGATGAACCGCTGCATGAACCCGTGGTTGTGAAAGTGCGCCAACCCGCCGTGGGCGTGGATCAACTCAATCAACGGCTGGTCGAAGGGGACGATCAGCTCGTCCCAGGCGCGGCGGCCCATGAGCTGAGTGGCGTACTCGCCGCCGACGATGCGAAAGCAATCCACGCCCCCTTCGCAAGCCCGCTCGACCACGCGCGCGGTGCGCTCGGCGGCTTGAGCAACCATCCGCCGGATGAGTTCCGGCTGCGCGGCCCACAGCAGGCTGCAATACTCGGTCCCCAGCATGTCGTTGGGGTAGCACAAGCCATCGCTGACCGCCATCGTCGTCAAAGCGTCCTCGCCCACCCGCTGCTTGAGCGCGAGAAAGGCGGCGACGTTGGGCGCGGGCGGCGCGTAAGGGATGGATAGCAGCGCCTCGATATCGGCCTCGGTCTTGCAATAGAACTCGGTGCAGGCAGTGGTCTGCGCGGTGGTGGTCCAGGTAGCGGTCAACTCGCGCCCGCCGGCGTGGATGACGCGGCGCAACTCGCTGCCCTTGCGATGCTCCTCGACGGGGAAACTCGCGCCGCCCACCGCGTCGCAGCCCAGCCCCACCTCGACCCAAGGGTCTGTGCGGGCGAGCAATTCGGCCCCCAGCGGGCTATCGAGCGCGATGCGCCCCAGCCCCCACGGCGCGACGGGCACGCGATCCACCGGCGCGCGATGGATAGCGGCGATCATGCGTTGACGCGAAGTCATCGGCGCGACCATATCTCTCCTCCCATGATCCAACGTCGGCGGGCTAGATACGGGGCTTGAACCCCAGCGGGTCGAGCGTCATCTCTTTCATCCGGCGGACGTAATACATATAGTGCTCGAAAGGCACATCGGGCGGCACGAGGTGGTCGCACCAGGGGATATAGCCGCCCTCGGCCACCACCGGCGCGACGTTGGCCAGCTCGGCCTCGATGGCCGCCGGGCCGATGGCCATAGCGCGCTTGTCTATGCCGCCGATCAAGCGCAATTGCCGCCCAAAGCGGCGGCGCAGATCCACCGCATCCATGCCGGCGGCGCGCTCGATGGGATAGTAGCCCGTCACGCCGCCCTCCAGCCACAGCGACATCAGCGGACCGGATTCGCCGTCGCTATCCACAAAGATCAAGTGGATGCCATGCTCGTGGAATTGCGAGGTGATTTTCTTGTAGGGTTCGAGCATGAACTGGCGGAACATGCGCGGCGAGATCAGCGGGCCGGCTTTGTAGGCCATGTCTTCCCACATGGTCACATAGTCAATCTCGACCTCTTCTATGGCGCGGCGCACCGTCTCGACGACGAAATCGGCCAGGTAGTTCATCATTTCCTGCACCCATTCGGGGTCGTCGTAGAGCGCCTGCGAGACGCCCTCCAGGCCCATCCAGTTGCGCAGCCAGCCGAACACCGAGCCGCCGCTGATGGAGATGGGATAATCGCGTTGCGCCCAGATGCGCTTCTTTTCCTCCCACCACAAGGGGTAGCGGCAGGGCGATTTGGGGTCGAGGCGCGGCTTGATGACGTTCTCCCAGTCGTCGCGGGTTTGCATCGGGAAGCGCAGCCATTGGGGCATCCGCCCGGCGTTATCGCCTTTGAACTGCTTGCAGATGACGCCGTCGGGACGGCGAAAAATCTCGTATTCCTCGGTCTCTTCCAGCGTCTCGCGCTTGAAATCGGGGACGAGGCCGAGGTTCACGCCGATGTTCTCGCGCCGATCCACGCCCAGGTAGTCATAGAGGTGTACATCCTCGGGCAGGCCCTCTTTGTGCCAGCGGTCGAGGGTCTCGGCCCAGTACCACATCTCCCACCAGGGGCAACGGTCGCGCGGCTCGTAATTCATGGTGGCTAGGAAACGTTCACGGTCGTTCATGCGCCCTCCTTGTGCGGTTGATACCCGACAGCACAGCGCCCATGAGGGGCGCGACTATGGACAATGGCGGTGCGGCAAGCCCAGCCGCCGCATCCATGAAGGGCGCAGCGGCGGCGCGATCACATCCCGCGCCAGGCGTTGATCCCTTGGATCATCGCCCAAACGCCGAACGCCAGGATCACCACGCCCGAGATGCGGTTGACCCACACCAATCGTTCGGGCGTGAAAAAGCGGCGGAACAACCCCACGCCGCTGCTCAACGTCAGCCACCACAGCGCCGAGCCGCAGAACACGCCGCCCACTAGCTTGACCGCCGCCAGGCGCAGCGCGCCGGCCGTGGCCAGGCCCAGCCCGGCGAGGATGGCCACAAACGAGAGGATGGTCATGGGGTTGGTGAGCGTCAACGCCAGGGTAGAGATGTAATCGCCCCACAGGTTGGAGCCTTTGGCTCTGGCGGCCTCGACGGCAGGCCGCGTCAGAAAAGTGCGCGCGCCCAGGTAGCACAGAAAAGCCCCGCCCAACAGTTGCAGCCATTTCTGCTGGCTCACCAGCGCGTTCGAGATGGCCGAGAGGCCCAGGGCCGCCACTGTGCCATAGAAACCGTCGGCGGTGGCGGCGCCCAGCCCCGACACAAACCCCGATGCGCGCCCCTGCGCCAACGTGCGGCGAATGCACAACACGCCAATCGGCCCGACGGGCGCGGCGATAGCCAGACCCAGCAATAGTCCTCGGATGAACAGCGATGATGTCACGATGACCCTCGATAGAGATGAATTATCGGGCGAGCGCCTGCGCCTGCGCCACGAGATCGGGATACGCTTTCAGCAAACGGTTCTTTTTCAAGTTCTCTTGGGCGATCCAGACTAGGTCGCGGTCGCCGCTGGCGAGCGCCCAGCGCAACAGCGAGAAGCCCTCCTCCGGCGCGCCGCACGTCGCCACGCTGAGGGTGTAGCCCAGGCCCTGGCGCAGCGCCTTGAACGCCTCGGATTTGCGCTCGCTTGGGGCGGCTTGATGCGCCGCGTCAAGGATGCGCTCGTGGAGGCGCAGCCCCCAGGCGGCGACGCCGGCGCGGGCGATGGTCGGCGGGTCGGCCACGCCGGCGGCCACGGCGCGCATCGCCAGCCACTGGCCCGGCGCGACCCAGCTTTCCATCGTAGCCAGCAGCGCCGGATCGTTCAGGGCGATGAGGCAGGTCAGGCCGTTGGCCACTGCCTCGCGCATACGCCAACGGGGATCGTCGGCCAGGCGCCGCAGATGAACCAGAGCCTCCGGGGCGAACGAGGGCTGAGCGCCGCCCAACGCGCCCAGCGCCCAGGCCCCACAGAACGGGAGATACTCTTGGGGCGAGTTCACCGGCGCTTGCTCGGCGGAATGGGCCGCGAGGGCCAAGCAGAGCGGCGCGAACGCTAACCCGCGCTCGGCCACGGCGCGGGCGAAACGTTCAGCCAGTTCCAGGTTGCCGCGCGGGCCGGGCAAGTTGCTATGGGCGGCGAGATAGTCGCTGATCGGCGCCGGGTCGCCGGCGGCTAACCAACCATCCAACAAACCGCGCAGCGCCGGGTCGTATTGGTCTGCTTTCGCCATCGGCGGTTACGCCCCCACCAAGCGCGCCTTCAGGCTGATGGGCGTGGCCGCCAGCGCCTGCGAGACGGGGCAGCCCGTCTTGGTGGCCTCGGCGATCTTGAGGAACGCGGCCTCGTCAATGCCCGATACTTCGGCTACGACCTCTAGCTCGATCAGCGTGATCTTGAACCCGTCGCCGACCTTGTCAATGTGCACCTTGGCCGAGGCGCTGATGCTCTTGGGCGCGAACCCGGCGGCGCCCAGCCCTGCCGAGAGCGCCATCGCATAGCAGCCGGCGTGCGCCGCGCCGATCAGCTCTTCGGGGTTGGCGCCCACGCCCTCTTCAAAGCGCGAGGAGAACGAATAGCGGCCCTCGAACGCGCCGCTGCCCAGTTTGACGACGCCCTTACCTTCACGCAGGTTGCCCTGCCAGACTGCATTCGCTTGTCGCACTGGCATCTTTTGCTCCTTTTGATCGTCTAGTTAGCATAGCCTGATAGCATAGCCTGATCGGCGCGGGAAGCGGCAATCCCAATTGATCGCGTCGAGCGCGGGGGTCTAGCGCAGTTGACGTTACTTTAGCGCAACGCGGGGTAAGCGTCAAGCGAACGCGCGGCGCAAGGGCATGTTTGCGTGCCCTGTCAAACGCGGGCGATTGGAATGTCATCGGGTTTGATGCTATACTTGCGCCAGCCAAATCCTGGAGTACAGGGAGCGCCCATGGAGCGAGAACGCGAAACCAGCCTTGCCGATTTTCAGGCCAGGATCGCCTTTGCCTTTCAGAACCCCGCGCTATTGCGCGAGGCGTTGACCCACAGTTCGCTGATGAACGAATGCCCCGACCTGGGCATACTCGATAACCAGCGGCTCGAGTTCCTGGGCGACGCCATCCTCGACTTTTTGGTGGGCGAGTGGCTGTTCGACCGTTACCCCGACGCCCGCGAGGGCGAGTTGACCATGCTGCGCGCCCAATTGGTGCGCAACGAGAGCCTATCGGCCTGGGCGGCGCAGCTCGACTTGGGAAGCTATCTGTTGCTGGGCAAAGGCGAGGCTGCCAGCGGCGGGCGCGCCCGCGCCGCCAACCTCTGCGCCGGGCTGGAGGCATTGGTGGGGGCGATCTATCTCGACCAGGGATTGGAGGCGACCCGCGCCTGGATTTGGCGCTTTTTGGAGCAACGCGCCCAAGAGATTGACCAGATGCGCTCGGCCAAAGACGCCAAGAGCCAATTGCAGGAATTCACCCAGGGCGCGCTCAAGCTGACGCCGTCCTATCGCACCATTCGGCAGGCAGGCCCCGACCACGCGCGCGTCTTTACCGCGCAGGCGTTGGTAGGTGAAGAGGTGTGGGGCGAGGGGTCGGGGCCGAGCAAGCAGATCGCCGAACAGGCCGCCGCCGAGGCGGCCTTGCGCGCCCACGGGCGGTGAGGGGCACCATGCGACTGAAACGCCTAGAGTTATACGGATACAAGAGCTTTGCCACGCGCACGGTGTTCGAGTTCGGCGAAGGGATCACCGCCGTAGTGGGGCCGAACGGCAGCGGCAAGAGCAACGTGGCCGACGCCATCCGCTGGGTTTTGGGCGAGCAGAGCTACCGCACGCTGCGCGCCAAAAGCACTGAGGACATGATCTTTGCCGGCAGCCGTCAGCGCAGCCGCCTGGGCATGGCCGAGGTGCTCATCACGCTGGACAATTCGACTGGCTGGCTGCCCATCGCTTACACCGAAGTGCCCATCGGGCGACGCGCCTACCGTTCGGGCGAGAACGAGTATCTGCTCAACGGCAACCGTGTGCGCTACCGCGACGTGCTCGATCTGTTGGGCGGCGCAGGCTTGGGGCGCAACGCCTACATGGTCATCGGGCAAGGAATGGTGGATGCGGCCCTGGCGCTGCGCCCCGAAGCGCGCCGCGAGCTGTTCGAGGAGGCGGCCGGCATCTCGCCCCACCTGCGCAAACGCGAGGAATCGGTGGCGCGCATCGCCGAGACTGAGCGCAACTTGGAGCGCGTCAACGACATTCTGAACGAAATTCGCCCGCGCGCCGCCGGGCTGCGCCGCCAGGCCGAACGCGCCGAAGAATACCTATTATTGAGCCAGGACCTCAAAGAGTTACAGCGCATCTGGTACGGTCACCAGTGGCAACGCCGCCAGCAGCAATTGGCGCGGGCCGAGGAGCAGGTGCGCGACCAGATGACCTATCTAGAGGGCCAACGCGCCCATGCGCAAGCCGCCCAAGAGCGCGTAGCGCAAGCCGCCGAACAGCAGGCGGCCAAACGGCGCGCCATCGAGGCGCTGCGCGGCGAGCAAGCCGCCCAACGCGACCTGGTCGAGACGTTGCGCCGCGAGGCGGCGGTGAACGCCGAGCGTGGGCGGCTCTATCAGCGGCAGCGCGAGGCGCTGGAGGCCGAGCTGCAATCGCTGGCCTCGCGGCGCCAAATCCTCACCGACGAGATCGCGTCGGCCACTGCCGAGTTGGCCGGGCAGGAAGCGTCCTACTCTGAGAGCCAGGCCGAGTTGCAAGCCGCGCGCCAGCGCCTGGGCCAGGTGGACGCTGCCCGCCGCAGCTTGGAGACGCAGGCCAGCCAGACGCAGACGCGCCTCAACCAGCTCGCCGCCGCCCTGTCGGCTCATCGCGCGCGGCTGGAGCAGCTCGGCGAGCGCCGCGCCGAGGGCGCCGCCGAGGCGCAACGCTCCGAGGAGGCGCTGGCCGCCCTGGCTGAGCGCGCCCGCGACCTGGCAGGGCGCGGCGAGCGCCTGGCCGAGCAAGCGCGCGCGTTGGCTGAATCGCGCCGCGAGGCCGCCGAGCGACGCGCGACCCTGGAAAACCAACTGACCGCCGCCCGCGAGGAATTGGCCGCCGCCGAAAAGAGCGCCGCGCAGCTCCGCGCCGAGCACGACCGTCTGACGGCCCGCTACGAGCTGCTGGGCCGCCTGCGCCAGGAATTGACCGGCTACAACCCGGGCGTGCGCGAGGCGCTGAGCCAGGAGGCCAAGCTGAGCGGCTTGCTGGGCACGGCGGCGAGTTTGATGAACACGCCGCAGGAATTGGAGCAGGCCATCGAATCGGCCCTGGGCGCGCGGTTGCAGAACATCATCGCCGAACGCTGGGAGGACGCCGAGCGCGCCATCGAGCATCTGAAGCGCACTCAGGCGGGTTGGGCCACGTTTCTGCCGCTCGACGCCGTGCGTTCGCGCCCGCCGCTGAACGTGCGCCCAGAAGCGGGCGTGGTGGGCGTGGCCAGCGCCCTGGTGCGCTATGAGGAGCGGCTGCGCCCCGCCTTTGAGATGTTGCTGGGCCACACCTTGATCGTGCGCGACCTGCCCACCGCCCGGCGAATGCTCGACCGCTACCCAGGCGCATCATTGATCGTCACCCTGGCCGGCGAGACGGTGCAGCCATCGGGCGCTCTTTCGGGCGGGGCGCGGCGCAACGCCAGCCACCTGCTGGCCCAGGAGCGCGAATGGCGCGAGTTGCCCCCGCGCATCGCCGCCGCCGAAGGCAATCTCGCCGAGGCGCTGCAAGCCTACGCCGCGCAGCAGGCGCAGATCGGCGATCTGCAACGGCAGCTTCAAGAGATGGATCGGCAAGCGAACCGTTTGCGCGCCGAGGCCGACGCCGCCCAGAGCGCCGTCGGCCAGCACGCCCAAGAGATGCGCGAGGTTGAGCGGGAACGAAAATGGCGCGAGGAGCGCCTGGCTGCGACGCGCCAGGAACTGGCGCAGCTCGACGACCGCGAGCGCCGCCAGCGCGAGGGGCTGGCCGCCGCCGAGCACGAACAGGCCGAAGCGTTGGCCCGGCTGAACGCCCTGCGAGACCAACTGAGCGCCGCCGACGACGAGGCGCTGCGCCAAAAGACCGCCGAACTGGAAACCCGCGCGGCGGTGGCCCAGCGCACGGCGCGCAGCCAACAGGCCCTCATCGCCAGCCATCGCTCCAATTTGGCGCAACTGGAAACGCAGATCAGCGAAAAGCGCGCCCAGGTCGAGGCGCTGACGCGCGACCTGGCCCAGTTGGCCGAAGGGAACGCCTCCAACCAGTCGCGCTTGGCCGAGATCGAGGCCGCCGCCGCTGCCCTGCGCGACCGAGCCGAGCCGTTGCGCCAGGAGCTGGCCCGCCTGGAGCGAGAGCAGCAGACCGTCGAGCGGCAGCGCGCCCAAAGCTTGGAGCGGCTCAACGAGGCCGAGCTGGCGGTGAACCGCGCTACGCTAGAGCGCGACCGCGTCAAAGAGCAACAGGCCGCCCTGGCGCAAGAAATCGAGCTGGAGCTTGGGCCGATTGACCTGCCCGAGACGATCTCGCACCAGTTGCGGCTCAGCCTCGGCGACGATGTGGTGGAACTGCCTGCCGTCGAGACGTTGCCGCCGGGCTTGGGCGAAGAGATCGCCCAGATGAAGGCCCGCCTGCGCCGCCTGGGCCACGTCAACACCGACGCGCCCCAGGAATACGAGCAGTTGCTGGAGCGGCAGACCTTCTTGCAGAGCCAGGCCGCCGATCTGCGCGGGGCCATCGCCACGCTGCACGAGGTGATCCAGGAACTAGACGCCATCATCGAGCGCGATTTTGCCGCCACCTTTGACACGGTGAACAAGGCGTTCACCGAGTATTTCGCCGTGCTGTTCAACGGCGGCGCGGCGCGGTTGGTGCTCACCGACCCCGACAATTTGAGCGCCACTGGCGTGGATATTATCGCCCACCCGCCCGGCAAACGCGCTCAGAACCTATCGCTGCTTTCGGGCGGCGAACGCTCGCTGACGGCGGTGGCGCTGCTCTTTGCGCTGTTGCGCGCCAACCCCGTGCCCTTTAGCTTTCTCGATGAGGTGGACGCCGCGCTCGACGAGGCCAACGTGGGGCGCTTTCGCGACCTGTTGCAACAACATGCCCGTGAGACCCAATTCGTGGTCATCACCCACAACCGCAACACCATCGAGGCGGCGGGCACGATTTATGGCATTTCGATGGGCGAGCAGGGCGTGTCACAGAGCATCTCGCTCAAGTTGGACGGGCAGGGCCAGCCGGGCGAGGCGGCGTCGTAGAAAAGAGGAAAAGCGATGTTCCCCTGGTGGGAGATTCTGCTGCGGCTGGGCCTGGCCACCTTGCTGGGCGGATTGATCGGCTGGGAGCGCGAGACGCGCCGCAAGCCCGCCGGGTTGCGCACGCTGATGCTCGTCTCGCTCTCGGCTTGCATCTATGTCGTCGCGGCCATCGTCACGGCGCAGCAGCACGGAGAGGCGATAGACGCAGCGCGGGCCTTATCGGGCGTGGCGCAAGGCGTGGGCTTTATCGGCGCGGGCGTCATTTTGCAGTCGCGGGGCGAGGTGCGCTGGCTGACCACCGCCGCCTCGCTGTGGGCTGCGGCGGGCTTGGGCGCGGCGGTGGGGTTGGGGCAGTATATGATCGCCCTGGCGGGCGGGGCCTTGGTGTTCGCCACGTTGCGTTGGGTGGTGCTGATCGAAAGCCGGATGTCGTGCGCCAACCATGACAGGCCCGATAGCGAGGAGCGCGAGAAAACGCCCTAGGCGATCATGGTTCCTCGGTCGCACCGATCAAGCGCACGGCGGCCGGTTGCGGCGGCGCTTCCAGGGTCGCGCCCGGCCAGGCAGGGAGGGTCACAATGCCGGGCGCCGCTTCAGGCGCAATGGCGCTCCCGTCCGCCCCGCCCGACGAAGAACCGGCGGTCACTTGCAGCCAGCCGGCCGTCGCCCAACCCGACACGCACGCCGCGCGGTCGCGCGCCCAAAGGTGTACATAGCGCGTCCCCGCAAAGCCCTCGCCAAAGCGTAGTTTCCAAGTCACGCTCAGAGTATCGCCCTCGCCCTCCGCCGTCATCCCCGCCAAGTTCACGGCCACCTGACCGTTCTCCAGGATTAAATCTTCGCCTAACGCGCCCCGGCCGGCAATTGCGTCGCCCTCGTCGTCGAACAGCGTGACGACGCCCCCATCGAGCTGATAGTGCAGATAGCACGCCTGGCGCTGATCCAAGCCCGCGTTGATAAGCACGACGCCATCGTGCAGTTGCCGCCAGCCATCAGCATCGCGGAAAGTCGTGGTGAGTTGCCGCCATTCGCCGGCGGGCGCTTCGGCCTTGACCGGCCGGGCGGCGCCCCATTGCGGGGCGCGGTTGATGACGCACTCGCCCACCAACCCCCAA
>CAZYPJ010000141.1:0-269 GCA_964649365.1 uncultured Anaerolineales bacterium
AGTGCGGCGGCTCGCCGAGCGCCTGCTACAACGCCTCGGATATACGGTCATCGAGGCGGGCGATTTGGATAGGGCGCTGGAAGCCCTCCTTGCGAGCCAAAACAAGATTGACCTGGCGCTGGTAGATGTGGTTATGCCGCAGGCCAGTGGACCGGATGTCGCGGCGCAACTACGCAAGATTTACCCAGATTTGCGCGTGCTCTACATGTCGGGCTACACCGACCGCGCCATCGCCCATCACGGCCTTCTAGAGCCGCACACGCCGCTGC
>CAZYPJ010000141.1:279-2464 GCA_964649365.1 uncultured Anaerolineales bacterium
CAAATCGCGCTCCAGGTGCGGCAGGCTCTCGCCAGTCCTGCATAGTTTATCCCTATAAACAACGTAGCCCGTGGCAAAGGCTCTCATCGCCACGAGGCTACGTTGTTGTGATTCCCGCGCTGTTGGCCAGACTGGGAATACTCAGCCCTGGCCGCGCAATAAATTGCGGCCCGCGCGCGCGCCGGTGTGATCGCTATCGGTTACGGTTAACACACCGTTCACCAGCACGTGTTCCACGCCGCGCACATAGGCCACGGGCTGCTCCACGGTCGAGACATCCTCCAGCGCCTCGAAATCGAACACCACAACGTCGGCGTAGCACCCGCGCCGCAACAACCCCCGATTGCGCAAACCGAAATGCGTCGCCGGCATACTGGTCATCTTGCGGATTGCTTCTTCCAGGCGCAAAGCGCGCTTTTCGCGCACGTGGTGCGTCAAAAAGTGCACCATGCCGCAATAGTGAATCGGGTGCGCGCAAGGGATAGCGAAGGTAGGATCGGTAGAGCTGCTGAAACCATCTACGCCTAGACAAAAGAGCGGATGGCTGGCCATTTCGAGCACATGTTCCTCGGTGAACAATGTGCCGATTACCGTGAGGTTGTCCATCCCTGCGCCATAAGCTGCCAGGATGTCAAAGCAGCAATCCCACGGGTCTTTGCCCCACAGTTCGGCGATCTCGGCAAAGCTCTTGCCGGCGAGTTCGGGAAACACGGTGTTCTTCATCATGCGTACACGATACCACTCGCCGCGATGGATAAAGCGCCAATAGCGGTCGCACTCATTGCGCAGCCTGGCGCGGATAGCTGGGTCGCGCAGCCATTCCACCGCGCGCGCCGCCCCTTCGGCCTTGATCCAGGGCGGCAAGATCGCGGCCAGCATCCCCAGCCCGTCGCGGAACGGCGTCGTATCGGCCAGCACGTCCAACCCCTCACGGCGGGCGCGCTCCAACGAATCCACAGCGCGGCCCCAAGCGCCCTCAGCGGCGCCCGTGTTGTGGCGCACATTCAAATGCGAGACCTCGCCGGCCGTCCCGCTGGCGCGCATGATGGCCAAAAACTCGTCTATGGCCTCTTGCAGATGCGCGTCGCGGTTGCGGATGTGGCTGACGTACAGGCCGCCATAGGCGCCCGCTATTTGAGCCACGCGGATGATCTCGTCGGTAGGGGCCATGCGCCCAGGCTCGAACTCTAGCCCTGTAGAGAGGCCCACTGCGCCAGATTCCATCGCCTCGCGAGTGAGCGCTTCCATACAACGCAGTTGCTCCTCGGTGGCATGGGGGCCAATGACGCCCGCCGCGTGGCGCAGGGTGTTATGACCTACCAGCCAGACCAGGTTGCACGACGTACCCATCTGCCGGATGACTTCCAGATACTCGCCAAAGGTGCGCCAGGCGACCGGCCCACCATAGGCATAGTTGCGCAGTTGCGCCTCGACGACGCCCAACGAATGCTCGGCAACGGGCGCATTGCCATGACCACAATTGCCCACCACCTCAGTCGTCACGCCCTGGCGAATGGTGCTCTGCGCCGTGGGGTTGGCGTGGATAGACCAATCCGTATGGCTGTGCGAATCAATCAACCCCGGGCAGACGAACTTGCCCGTCGCATCAATGATTGTGGCGGCCTGGGCGTTCGGCAAACGCCCTACATCCACAATACGGTCGCCCTCGATGGCCACATCCGCCGGATAAGCGGGCTTGCCCGAGCCATCCACCACCCATCCGCCGCGAATCAGGGTATCTAGCATGTGTTATGCTCCTTGAAAGTGCGGGTCAGCCTGCCAGGCGGCGAAGGAACTGGAGCGACTTGGCCGATTCGCTGGTAAAATCATCGCCCCATTTGCACTCGACCGAGGCCATACCCTGGTAATCCACATCCTTGAGGATAGCAAACAGCCGCTCCAACGGATAGATCCCTGATCCTGGATGCAAGCGCCCCGTATCGGCGAGATGAACATGCGCCAGCCATTCGGGGGCGTTGGCGATGTCCTCCAGTGGTTCCGCGTCCATCATAAAGTGATAGATGTCGGCCAGGACGCGCACCTCGCGCCGCCCCACATCTTTGGCCATCTGCACCCCTTCGGGATACGAGTTCAGCACGTTGCTTTCGGTGTGGTTCAGCGGCTCGATGGCGATGGTGACGCCTTCGGCCTGGGCGTAATCGGCGCAGAGGTTGAGAAAGCGCAC
>CAZYPJ010000141.1:2474-9990 GCA_964649365.1 uncultured Anaerolineales bacterium
CGCCGCCGCTGCCAAACACGACGATGTCGCCGCCCAAGTTGGCCACGCGATGCAATGCCTGGCGGACGTAAAGCTCGACTTGCTCCCAATTGACATCCTTGCCCACCAACCGCACCTCTTTGGGCACAAAGACATTGAAAGCGCGGATACGCGGGCGAAGCGCCTGCAACGCCGCCTCTTGCGGCGCATAGATGGCGTCATCGGCCAGCGGCATGAGCGTGGCCGAGACCGCCAGTTCCAGATAATCATAGCCCGGGGCCAATTCGGCCACTTTATCGGGGCTGATGCACATACCGAGCGCAATGGGTTTGCTCATGAAACCTCCTGTGGGTTGGCGCGTATAGTAGGCGGCTGCGCCGTGATCCGGCGTTGCGCCGTGATCCGGCGGGCGCCAAGATTCGCCATTGGCGCAGCATTCACCGCCAAAGATTATAGCCGCCGGGTGAAAGGCGCGTCAAGCGACTTGGGCCTTTCTTAACTCTGTGTTAAACTAGGGTTAACCCAAACGCGCTATCGTGTGTCCAAAGAGTGTGAGTAGAGGCTGGCAGATCGCTTACGTTACGGATCTGCCGGAACTCGCGCAGCAGTACGCCATTCCTATCGTTTCCGCTCGCCGGAGCAGTCTTGCATCCCCGATATTGGGATTGCTGGCGCTATCTGGCCCAGGCTATCGTGAGCGTCTTGGTCGCCGAACGAGGCGCTCGCCCTAACCGTAACAGACCACGCCAAGCATCTCGAGGAGTGCAACCTGGATGCGCAGCGCCATCTTTGCGGAGAGCTTTTTGCACAAGGGCGATCGTGGGGCGGCCTCAGTTTGTTACATGCTCGACTATCTCGCCGCTCGCGGCCACGCGAGCATGGTGTTCGCCCCCAAGGGCGCGCCGCCCCGCTACGCCGAGACCCCCGTTATCGGACTATCGAGCTTTGCGTTTCCGCTATACCCTGAAGTGCGCTTGGTTCCGCCCGTCCTCAGCGTCGAACAGCACCTCACCGCGTTTCGTCCCGACCTGATCTACCTGGCGAACCCCGTTCTACTGGGATTGATCGGGCTGCGGCACGCCAGCGAACTGCGCCTACCGCTGGTAGCTTCGTATCAGACCGATATTCCCGGCTATGCCACGCTGTATGGTTTGCGCCTGTTTCGCGACCCGTTGTGGCTCTACTTTCGCTGGTTGATGAACCGAGCCGACTTGACGGTATGTCCATCGGGTTATACCAAGCGCCAACTCGAGACACATGGCTTTAAGCGGGTCAAGGTCATGGGCCACGGCGTAGATACCGAGCGGTTCAACCCGCGCTATTACAGCGACGCCTGGCGGCAGCGCCTATCCGACGGCCACCCCGATGCGCCGCTGTTGCTCTATGTGGGGCGATTGGCCCCCGAAAAGCGCGTGCATTGGCTGCGCTCGTTGCTCGTCGCGATACCCGGCGTGCGGCTCGCCATCGTGGGCGATGGGCCAGCCCGCCCCGAGCTGGAAGAGACGTTCCGGGGCACGCCCACTGTGTTCACCGGTTATCTGCGGGGCAACGATCTCTCTAGCGCTTACGCCTCCGCCGACATATTCACCTTTCCTTCAACCAGCGAGACGTTTGGCCTGGTGGTGCTCGAGGCGATGGCGTCGGGCTTGCCCGTCATCGCGCCCGACGCAGGCGGGCAAGTGGATTTTGTCACCAACGGACGCAACGGATTCTTGTTCGGCCCCGATAGCCGCGAGGAGATGATCTCGCTGACGCGCTGGCTGGTCGAGCAGCCGGCCTATCGTCGCCAACTGGGCGCCGGGGCGCTCGCCTATGCCCAGACGCAAAGCTGGGAGGCCATCATGGATAGTCTCATGCAGGATTTCGAGATGTTGACCCAGCAATACACTCCGCGTCGATCTATGTGGTGGTTGACGGGGCGGCGCTTGCTCTCGCGTTCGCGTTACAACGCACGCCATCGAGCCTCATAGTACAGTTCGACAAGGCCCGGATCATCGCTCGACCCGGGCCTTACTATGTGCGGGCGTAACCATCGGGCCGACTTGCTGATTATGCGTTGTTGGTTTGAGATTGCTCCCAAAGCAACAGCGCGTCAGGCAGATCGGAGAGGCGGTCGAGCACAAGGTCGGCCAGGGGGATCCCCTCGCGGCGTTGGGAGCTTTCCAGCAACAGGGCGCAGTGTAACCCCGCCGCTCGCGCCCCTTCCAGGTCGGTCGCGGGTGTGTCGCCGATGTGGAGCGCCTGGCCGGGCTGCACGCCCAAAGCATATAGTGTGCTGGTAAACGCCTGGGGACAGCGCTTGGTAACGCCTATCTCATCGGAAAAGGTGAGCCAGTCAAAGGCGATCAGCAGGCCGGCGGCGCCGAACACACGGCGAAGAACGCGCCCGGGCGTCAACCCCGTATCCGAGATGAGTCCGATCAGCAATCCACGGCGGCGCAACGCCCACAACGCCTCGCGCGCGCCCGGCAAAAAGGGGGGCGGCGCGTCCAGCATGGCCTCTTCCCAATACCGCAAGACTGCCGCATAGCTGGGCGGGTTCAGCGACGCGCCTAGATCGTCTAACACGGCGCTCAACACGGTCGCGGTGCCCAGGCCGTACCCCTGGGCCAATCCCTGGTCAAAGTAATGCCAGGCCCGCTCGTAAGCTGCCGCGATGCGATCCATATCGCACGACAGATAGCGTCGCAGAAAAGCGATCCGCTCATCGCGCAGGCTGTGGCGGGCATCGGCCAACGTGCCCCAAAAGTCGAACGTCACCGCTCGCAGCATGGCCCCTCCTTAGATCAGTAGATCATCGAGCCGGTGCGCCTCTTTGACGAACGTGCGCGCGTCGAGCTGGCGGCAACCCCGCGAAGTGTACGACACCGGATCGGTGCGCGCCCAAATCTTGATCTCTTGCGTATAGGGCGGCCCCGGAATGATGAACGGCGCGATGTCGCTTATGTGAGCGGCGGCCTCTTGCGCTGTCGCGCGGATCAGGTCGCGGGCGTCCTCGGGCGCCAGGTGCAGCGCCACTTGCGGCCCCAATCCTACCTTGACTTGGGCCGCATAGATACCGGGGATCAGGGCGCGGGCTTCGGCGGCGATTTTGTCGTCGCCGCTGACGAACACGGTGGGCACGCCATAGCTGCCCGCCAACGCCGCGCGGCAGCCGAACTCGCCCAATTCTAGGCCATTGATCTTGTAATACTCGACGCTGACCGATGAATAGGTGTGCGCCAAGTTGCCATCTCGCGCGCCGGCCTTGGCGTGTTGTCCCAAAAAGTAGAGCGCGTCGAAAGAGCTATCCAGAAAGGTAGGCGGCGCGATCTGCGCGTTGTTCAACAGCTTGGCCCCGCGCGGAAAGCGCTCGAAATCTACCGAGCCGCAGCCGTGCCCGTCCCACACCCAAATCTCGGCGCGCGGATCGGCGGCCTGAATGCCGGCGACGCAGGCGCGCAGCTCCTCGGTCATCAGGCGCACTGCCTGCGGGTAGCCCGGCGTGTCGCGCCCTGTTTGATCCCAGCGGGCCACCCCGGCCACGCCCTCTAGGTCGGTGAGAATATAGATTTTGATGTCACACCTCCAAACTAGGCAACGGGCGCGGCGCGAAACCCCTCGCCCATACGTTCAATGCGCGACCACGCTTGCTGGGGGTCGTGCCCTAGAACCAACGTCGCGCCGCTATCGGCGGCCCACGCGAGGATGCGCAGGCGATTCTGCTGATCCATCTGCCGCGACCAGGCCCAGCTCGGCCCCCAATCGGGGCGCTCCAAGCCGCGCGCAAAGATGAACAGATCGCCCACATAGAGCGCCTGTCGCCCCTGCGAACGCGCCAGCACGGCCTGGTGCCCCGCCGTGTGACCCGGCGTGGGCCAACAGGCGACCGCCGCGCTCAATTCGGTCTCACCATCGAGCAGGCGTAGTTGTCCTCGTTCAGCCAGAGGCTGAAAACGAGAGCGCCACATTTCGTTATCCGCCCGGCGCATCTCGGCGATTTCGCGTTCTTGAACCACGTATTCAGCCAAAGGAAAGGTGGGCAGCCATTTGCCCGCCCGCAACAGCGTGTTGCCCAGGCAATGATCGCCGTGAGCGTGGGTGAGAATGACGCGCCGAATGTGCTTGGGCTGCAATTCTACCGCCGCCAGGCTCTTGAGCAGGCTTTCGGGCCGGCCCGATTTTTCTTTTTCGCCAAAGCCGGTATCCACCAACGTGTGCTCGTCGCCCTGGCTGATGAGCAACGAGCGCACAGCCACCGGCAATCGGCCCTGGCGGTCAGCGCGAAGGCCTACCTCCCACTCTTGGCGAGTCGCCGGGTGGAACACGCGGTCGCCCTCGATGGTCATGTGGGCATCCAGCAGCAAACGGATCGTCACATCGCCCAGCGCCAATGATTCCTGCATCGCTCCTCCTCTGCGCCGTATGTCGGCGGGTCGCTCTTTACAGCGCCGGAATTGTAGCGCAGTGCACAGGCGCTGTCCAGCGTTTCACGCTTGACCGCTCGGACGTTTCGCGGCACAATGTATTCGTTGCGGGGGCGCGAGCGCTGCTGGCCCGACGCCCAAAATTGAGATTATGCCCTCTGAAAGGCGATGATACCATGGATCCGTTAGTTCACCTCTGGGAGACGCCAGAGAACCCCGAGATGTACATGATCGCCGGCTGGCAGCAATGGGCCGATGCGGGCGAGGTTTCGTCGGGCTTGCCGCGCTACCTCATCCATCAGACCCACGCCGTCAAGATTGGCGAGATCGCCGAGGATGGTTTCTATCTGTTCCAAATCCCGGGCACGCACCATCTCTTGCGGCGCACGGTCAAGCTCTCCGAGGGCTATTGCCGCAGCATGTCGGAGCGCAAGAACGAGATTTACTATGCCGATTTTGGCCCCAAGGGTTTGATTATCTTTTGCGGCGAAGAGCCGCACTTGAACGAAGTGCGTTACGCCGACGCCTTCTTTGACGTAGCCGAAGCCTTGCGCGTCAAGCGGATCGTGGCGATGGGCGGCGTGTTCGGCGCGATGCCATATGACAAGGATCGCGAGGTCTCATGCGTGTATAGTTTGCCGCGCATGAAGCGCGAGCTGGATTTGTACGCGGTGCGCTTTTCCAACTATGAAGGGGGCACGACCATCGGGTCGTACCTTGCTCACCGGGCCGAGGCGCGCGAGATCGAGTACATCGTGTTCAACGCTTTTGCGCCCGCCTACGATTTCGCCCAATTGGCCGCCGGTGTGCAAGGGATGCGCGTAGAAGAGGACTGGAAAGCCTGGTATGATCTGATGGTGCGCATCGAGCACATGTTTGGCTTGGGCCTCGACCTCAGCGACCTCCGTCAACGCAGCCTGGATCTGATCGAGGCCTGGCACGACAAGGTAAGAGAACTAGAGCGCACCCATCCCGATCTGCACTTGCAGACCTACTTGAACGAGATTGCCAAAGAGTTCACCGAGCGGACGTTTATCCCCCTCGATGACGCCTGGAACGAACTGGGCGATATGCTCAACGAATTGGATGACGACGAAGATACCGAAAACTAGGAGGAACGTCATGCGCGAGAATCAGTTGAAACGCAAGCTACAACGCGGCGAAAACGTGGTGGGGCCATTCATGAATTGCAGCTACGGCGCGTTCATCGAGGTCGTGGGATTGGCCGGGTACGATTTCGCCATCATTGACATGGAACACGGCCCGCTGGAGGTCGAGACGGCGGAAGACTTGTGCCGCGCTGGGCAAGGCGTAGGACTGGATTGCATCGTGCGCGTGCGCAAGAACGACGCGCCCCAAATTCAGCGCGCTCTCGACATCGGTTCGTCGGGCGTGCAAGTGCCGCAAATCGAGACCGGCCAAGAAGCGGCGGCGGCGGTGCGCGCCGCGAAATACGCGCCGCTGGGCATGAGGGGCATCTCGCTCTACACGCGCGCCGGCGATTACACGGTATTCGGACCGGAGGGCATCACCGACCGGCTGAACGCCGAGCAACTGGTGATCGTCCACGTCGAGGGTGTGCGCGGCCTGGAGAACTTGGACGAGATCGTCGCCGTGCCCAACATTGACGTGATCTTTCTCGGCCCCTACGATCTCTCGCAATCGTTTGGCATCCCCGGCCAGGTGAACGATCCGCGCGTGGTCAAAGGGATGGAGCAAGCCGTCGTCAAGATTCGCGCGGCTGGCAAAGCGGCGGGCACCTTCGCCAAGGATGCCGCGACGGCCAAGCGTTGGTTCGGGGTGGGCGTACAGTACATGTCGGTCGGGCCAGATGTGGGATTGTGGGCTGACGCCTGCAACCGGCTGCTGCGCGAGATCAAGGGGTAGCGATGTACATCCCGACTGTACCAGAGAACGTAGGCTTGTCTAGCGCGCGGCTACAGCGCATCGGCGCGGCCATACAGGGGTATGTGGATCGGCAAGAGATTGCGGGGGCGTCCATGCTCATCGCCCGGGGCGGGCAGATCGCCTACTGCCAGGCGGTCGGCTGGGCTGACCTCGCATCCCAGCGCCCGATGCAACCCGACACGTTGGCGCGCATCTACTCGATGTCCAAACCCATCACCGCCGCCGCCATCCTGATGCTCTACGAAGAAGGTCGCTTCCAACTCGACGACCCGGTAGCGCGGTTTATCCCTGGGTACGCCAACCTCCAAGTGTGCATCGGCGGGACGCCCGAAGCCCCTCAACTCGCGCCGCTGGAACGGCCGGTCACATTCCGCCACCTGCTTACCCACACTTCCGGCCATGTGTACTCGTCGCCAGATGGCTCGACGGTGGAGCGCATCAATTGGGCCGCCGACCGCAAAGCCGAGGAGACGATCCCCGAAGAGACGTTGGCCGAGTGGATGTCGCGCTACCCGGATATTCCGCTGGCGCACCAGCCAGGCGCCGCGTGGACGTATGGCTATTCGATTGACGTGCTGGGCTACCTGGTCGAGGTCATCAGCGGCCAACCGTTCGACGTTTTTCTGCGCGAGCGGCTGTTTGGGCCGCTTGGCATGGAGGACACCGGCTTTTACGTCCCGCCGGAGAAGGTAGAACGCTTTGCGACCAACTATCGCCTAGCGGACGATGGTCGCCTGGAAGTGGTAGACGACCCGGCTACAGGCGAGTATTCGCGCCCCAAACGATTTCTATCGGGCGGGGGCGGGCTGGTTTCCACGGCGCTCGACTACTGGCGCTTTGCCCAGATGCTCTGCAACGGCGGCGAATTAGGCGGCGTGCGGCTGCTGAGCCGCAAGACCATCGAATTGATGGCCGCCAACCATTTGCCCGCTGCGCTCATCCCGTTCATTCCCTCTACCTGGCCGCTCAATGTCGGCTATGGCATGGGGCTGGGGGTGCGGGTGACGATGGATGTGGCCGAGACAGGCCTGCCCGGCTCGGTGGGGTCATTCACCTGGCAAGGGGCCGCCAGCACTGATTTTTGGGTGGATCCCCAGGAAAAGTTGGTAGGTATCATCCTGCCGCAGAGGTTGCCGGGGTACTATCGCCCGGCGTTGGATTTCCGCGTGCTGGCTTATGCGGCGCTGACCGACTAGATCGCCGCATACGGCCGGCGTCCCGCG
>CAZYPJ010000142.1:0-7418 GCA_964649365.1 uncultured Anaerolineales bacterium
CGACAAGATGTCGGCGCTCCCTCTCGACCCCTACCACCCCCCGGCGTAATCCACCGAGTAGGGCGCGGCCTGGCGCTCGTTCCAGGCGTGCAGCAGCTCGACCAATTGGCGCAGGTGCAAGACATCGTGCTCGACCCACGAGACGAGCATGTCGCCCGCGCTGAACGTGGCCGTCTCCTCGCTGGGGCCAAAGCGAAGCTGGATAGTCGTATCCCAATCGGGCGCCGCTCTGTCGGGCGCTTGCAGCGTCGCCAGCCACGCCGTCGAGGCGGCCCGCTCGGCCATCAAGCCCTCCAACGCCTGGCGGGGATCGTCCACCCGCTTGTACTTGCAGGGCGGCTGCGGTTCGCCCAAGATGGTCTTTAGGTGGCGGCGAAAATCGCCTCGCTCCTCGTTGTAGAGGTGCTCCAACACCTCTTGCAAGCACCACGAGTCGGCGTCGGGCTTCCAGCGCGCGTGCTCGTCGGAAAAAGCCCCCGCCAGCGCGCGGATAGCCTCGGCGTTGCGGGTCAATTGGCGAATGGCGTCTTGCAGGTTCATCACAGGTCGGCCTCCTCGAATACCGCGCATCAATCGTTGCGGCGTAGGCGTCGCAAAAGGGCGAAATCTTGCGGGCAGTATAGCGCATGGCAGGACGAACGTCCATCGCGAGACAACGGCGTCGGCATTGGTGAACTTTGAGGTCACGTACATCGTCACCGAACGCTCAACCCATTGCACATCACTGTTTACAGACTGATCTTCTCCGATTATACTCTGTTAAGGATGCGGCTAGAGGGCTGCTCCCTTCTGGGCCGCGCGTCAACGGCCAGGTCGGCAGCCCATCCGCCATATCGTTTGCGCTCAAGAGGAGCCCCGATGCAGCCCGTCGAACCGATTGATACCGTCGCGCTCTTTCCCCCGCTCAGCCGCGAGCTGCTGACGCTGCTGGCGTCGCTCGCCCCGGCGGATTGGGCGCGGCCCACCGCCTGCGCGGGCTGGTCGGTCAAGGATGTGGCGGCGCACCTGCTGGGCGGCAACCTCGGTCGCCTGTGGCGGCGCGATGAGCGCTCCCACGACGCCAAGCCCAGTCTTGATTATGTCGAGTTAGTGGCGCTCATCAACCGCAGCAACGCCGAATGGGTGCAGGCGGCGCGGCGCATCAGCCCCGAAATCCTGATCGCCTTCCTCGACCTGACCGACCGCCGCCTCTACGACCACTTGGCGAGCCTGCCCCCCGACGATCCGGCCCCCATCGCGGTGGCCTGGGCGGGCGACGACCCGGCCCCCAACTGGTTCGACATCGCGCGCGAGTACACCGAGAAATGGCTGCACCAGCAGCACATCCGCGAGGCGGTGGGCGCGCCGTTGCTCGCCGGGCGCGAGTGGCTGCGCCCCGTGTTGGATACCTTCCTGCGCGGCCTGCCGCGCGCCTATCGCGCCGTATCCGCCGAGGATGGCGTCGGCGTTGGCGTAGAGATCACGGGCGAAGCGGGCGGCGCGTGGACGCTGCGACGCGAGGGCGGGCGCTGGCGCTTGTACGCAGGCGGCGACCCGGGCGCGACCTGCCGCGTGACGCTCGACGCCGACACAGCCTGGCGGCTGTTCACCAAGGCCCTCGCGCCGGAGGAGGCCCGGCGGCGCGCGCAGATCGAGGGTGATGCGCGCCTGGGCGCGCCGGCGCTCGGTCTGACGGCGATTATGGCGTAGGCCCGGCCCAAGCCCATCTGTCTTCAGACAGATTCCAATTGCAGCAGGCGGAGCTTGTCGGAAGATGGGCCATTGATCCGAGCGCAAGGCGCCAAGCGCTGCATGGCGCGCACAAGGCGCTATACCCTCGTAGCCGCGCCCCTGGTGGGCGCCGGGGTGTCTAGAAAACCACGTCTGGATCAGCAGCAACACTGCCTACAAAGAACGGAACACCCGGAGAGGCTATCGCTTTCCGTGTATTCCGTTCTTTCCGTGTATTCTGTGTTATACTCTCGGATTGCTTCTGCGCCGAGAACGGCCTATTTCTTGGCCGCGAACGCCGCGTCGAACGCCTGGCCCGACGGCGTCAAGTCGAGGCGCTTGACCATCGCCACGGCCTCGGCGGCGCCCTGCTCGCGGTTCATGCCCGAATCCTCCCACTCTACCGAGAGCGGCCCCGCGTAGCCCACATCGTTGAGCGCGCGGAACACCCGCTCGAACGGCACGCCGCCGCGCCCGGGGGAAACGAAATCCCACCCGCGCCGATGGTCGCCAAAATCGAGGTGCGAGCCGAGGATGCCGTTGCGCCCATCCAGCTTACGCACCGATTCCTTCACATGCATGTGATAGATGCGGTCGCCGAACTCATAGACGAACGCCGTCGGGTCCATCATCTGCCAGTAGAGGTGCGACGGATCAAAGTTGATGCCGAACGCCGGGCGCTTGTTCACCGCGTCTAGCGCGCGGTGCGTCGTCCAAAAGTCGTAGGCGATCTCGGTGGGGTGCACTTCCAGCGCGAATTTGACCCCCACCTGGTCGAACACGTCGAGGATGGGGTTCCAGCGGTCGGCGAAATCCTTATAGCCGGCCTCGACCATCGCCTGGGTGGTGGGCGGGAAGAAATAGAAATACTTCCACACCTTCGAGCCGGTAAAGCCGTTCACCACCTTGACGCCGAACTTGGCGGCGGCGCGGGCGGTGTTGGCCACCTCCTCGGCGGCGCGGCGGCGCACGCCCTCGGGGTCGCCATCGCCCCACAAGCGCGCCGGCAAGATGCTTTGGTGGCGCTCGTCAATGGGGTCGTCGCACACGCACTGGCCCACCAGGTGCGTGCTGATAGCGTAGCACTTTAAGCCGTATTTGTTCAGAATGTCCCAGCGGCCCTTGATGTAGGCGTCGCTTTCGAGGGCCTTGTCCACCTCAAAGTGATCGCCCCAGCAGGCCAGCTCCAGCCCGTCATAGCCGAACGAGGCGGCCTTTTGCGCCACCGCCTCCAGCGTCAGATCGGCCCACTGCCCGGTAAACAACGTCACAGGTCGCGCCATGATAATCTTCTCCTTTTCTTTGGGACACGGATGAACGCGGAGGGCGCGGGTTTCCCTTTGCAGAGCGAATCCGTGTTGGTCTGTGTCCGGATTTCAACGGGGGACACGGATAAACGCAGATTGGCGCGGGTTTTCCTGTACATCCGCGCAACTCCGTGTTCATCCGTGTCCCATAATCTCTGTCCCTCTGTATCTCTGCGCCTCTGCGGTTTATCCTAGATCGCCAGCCACTTGACATCGCTGGCGCTGGATTCGACGGCTTTGTTGATGAACAACACGCCGCGCGCGCCATCCTCGACGGTGGGGAAATCGAGCTGCAACGCGGTCGGCGCGATCCCCAGCTTTTTGGCGCGGATGGTGTCGCAGAAATTCTTGTAAATGTTGGCGACCGCCTCGAAAAAGCCCTCGGTGTGGCCGGTGGGCAGGCGGCCGGCGGCGCTGGCCGCCTCGCAGAGGTAGCCGCTGGCGCGGGAATAGATCTGCTCTGGCCCGTCGTTGGAGCGCACCCAGAGATAGTTGGGGTTCTCCTGACGCCATTCCAGGCCCGCTTTCGTGCCCCACACGCGGATGCTGAGCGCGTTTTCCTGCCCCGGGCAGATTTGCGATGCCGTCAGGATGCCCTTGGCCCCGCCCTTGAAGCGCAAGAGGATGTTGCCGTCGTCGTCCAGCTCGCGCCCGGCGGCATAGATCGTCAGGTCGGCGCAGATCGAATCCAGCTCTAGCCCGGTGACGTACGACACCAAGTTCTCGCAGTGCGAGCCGATGTCGCCGATGCAGCCCGACACGCCGGAGCGAGCCGGGTCCGTCCGCCAGACGGCCTGCTTGGCGCCTTCCAACTCGGTGCGCGTCAGCAGCCAGCCTTGGGGATATTCCACCATCACTTTTTGGATCTTGCCCAGCGCCCCACTCTGAACCAGGTAGCGCGCCTGCTTGACCATCGGGTAGCCGGTATAGTTGTACGTCACGGCAAAGACCACATCGGCCTTTTTGACGGCGGCGATCAGCTCTTGCGCCTGGGCCACGGTGTGCACCATCGGCTTGTCGCAGGCGACGTTGAACCCTGCCTCGACGAACGCCTTGGCCACCGGGTAGTGCATGTGGTTGGGGGTGACGACGCTGACGAAATCAATGCGCTCGCCCTCGGGCAGCTTGCTCTCGGCGGCGACCATCTCCTGGTACGTGCCATAGACGCGGTTGTCGGGCACCAGCAGATCCTTGCCCGAAGCCTTGCTCTTTTCGGGGGTGGAGGAAAAGCAGCCCGCGACCAGCTCGACGTTGCCGTCCAGCATCGCCGCGCGCCGGTGCACCCCGCCGATAAAGGCATCGCGCCCGCCGCCCACCATGCCCATGCGCAACTTGCGCGGGAAGAAGGCATCCTCTTTCGTGCCACTGACCATTGTGACCTCCTATGTGAATGAGTGTCCAACACGTTGGTTGTGGGATTATTGTGCCATGTTTGGCGGGGGCGTGTCAAGGGGGAGTGCGCCGCACGCGCCATCTTTACGCCATCCTTACGCTTGCCAATACACTGCCCTAATCGGCTTGTTGGCGCCGCCTCTGCGCTCGATTGGGCGGGATGCGGCTCGATGCGGATTCACGCCTTACATAATTGAGTTTAAGCAACTTGTTCCATCCCTTTTTGCTCGCACTCAATCCTCTATTTGGGTCTTGACGCAGTGTACGAATCTAGCATATACTGGGAACGTAACAATTCTTTCTGTGGCCAACGTACGATTGAATCAGTCCTCGTCAGCGCCGCTGACGCCATCGCCGCAGGTGGGAACTCGCGAACAAGGCCCAGATGTTCCAACTAATACCTCCAAAGGCGCGTACACGCCCCAAGCGCCAGCTTTTCTGCACGCCCCGCTGTGGGCGGATAGCGTCGTTTTACCTGGCGCTCGCGGCGCTCATCATCCTGGCGTGTATCCCCGCTCGCGCCCAGGGCCGCGTCGTGCGGGTGGGCGTCTATCAGAACGAACCCAAGATTTTTATGGACGCCAATGGCCGCGCCAGCGGCTTTCATATCCAAATCTTGGAGCAGATCGCCGCCGAAGAGGGCTGGACGCTCGAATACGCGCCGGGGACGTGGGCCGAGTGCCTGGCCGCGCTCGAAGCGGGACAGATTGACCTGATGCCCGATGTGGCCTATTCCATCGAGCGCGACGCCCGCTACGATTTTCACCGCATCCCGGTGGCCGAAAGCTGGTCGCAGGTGTACGCCAGCCCCGGCGCCGAGATCAACGAGTTCCGCGACCTGGCTGGGCGGCGGGTGGCCGTGCTCGGCGGCTCGATCCAACAGACGGTGTTCAAGAACACCATGCGCGGGTTCGGTTACGAGGCTGAGATCACGCCGGTCGCGTCGCTGGAAGAGGCTTTCAGGTTAGCTTCCAATGGCGCGGCGGACGCCGCCATCGCCAGCCACTTTTTCGGCAACTATTTCTACCGCGATTACGGCCTGGTCAAAACGCCCATCGTTTTCAATGTGGTGACGCTGCACTTTGCCACGGCCCAGGGGCGCAACGCCGACCTGTTACAGGCCATAGATCGCCATTTGGCCGATTGGACCGCGGAACCCGATTCGATCTATTACACCATCCTCAACCGTTGGACCAACAAAACCCCTCCCTACCAGATGCCGCGCTATCTCTATTGGGCCATCGGCGGCGCCGTCGGGCTGTTGCTGCTGGCCGGCGCGATGATTTTGCTCTTGCGCGGGCAGGTGCGCGCCCGCACGCAACACCTGGAGCGCGCCAACGAGGCGTTGCGCAAAAGCGAGCTGCGCTATCAGTTGATCTCGACGGTGGCCTCGGACTATATGTTCTCGACGCGCGTCATGACCGACGGCTCGCTCGCGCACGACTGGGTGGCTGGCGCGTTCGCGACCAACACCGCCTACACCATTCCCGAATACAACGCCCACGGCCGCTGGCGCGCCGCCCTGCACCCCGACGACCTGGCGGTGGATGACCGCGATTTGACCCGATTGCGCGCCAACCAGCCGGTCATCAGCGAAATCCGCACGGTGACCAAGTCCGGCAAAATCGTCTGGGTGCGCGTCTATGCTCACCCGGTGTGGGATGCGGAGCGCAACCGCCTGGTGGGCATCTATGGCGCTGTGCAAGACATCACCGAGCGCAAGCGCGACGAGGCCGAACTACGCCGCTACGCTGAAGAGATGACGACGCTCAACGCGCTGGGGCGGCGAGTCAGCCAGACGCTTTCGGTGGAGCAGGTGGTAGCCGACGCCGTCAGCGAGATGAACAGCGCCGTGCGCTCCGACCTGGCGTTTCTTTTCCTGCGCGACGGCGAGCGCCTGGTTTTGCAAGGGATCGTCCCCCAGGAGGCGGAGGCCGAGTTCGATGGCCTGGCCGAGCATCGCCTGGGCGAGTGTTTATGCGGCGCGGCGGCGCGCGAGGGCAAGACGCTCTATGCGCGCGATATTTTCACTGATCCCCGCTGCACGCGAGAGGAATGCCGACAGGCGGGGTATCGTTCTTTTGCCGCCCTGCCGTTGCGCGGCGGCGACGAGATCATCGGCGTCATCGGGCTGGCGGCCAAAGAGGAGCGCGATTTCCAGGAAGAGGCCACCTATCTGGAGACGTTGGCCAGCCAGGTGGCCATCGGCTTGCACAATGCGCTGTTGCACCGGCGCGTGCAGCAGCACGCCGACGAATTGGAGCAGCGCGTAGCCGAGCGCACCGCGCAGCTCTACGCCGCCAACAAGGAGCTGGAATCGTTCTCCTATTCCGTCTCGCACGACCTGCGCGCGCCGCTGCGCGCCATCAGTGGGTTCGCCTCCATCGTCTCGCGCCGCCACCGCGCCGCCCTGAACGAGGAAGGCCAGCACTATATTGATAACGTCGTCCAGGCCAGCGAGCGGATGGGCCAACTGATTGACGACCTGCTGCAATACTCGCGCCTGGGCCGCCAGGGGGCGCGCCACGACCCCATCGCGCTGCGCGACGTGCTCGCGCCGCTGGCCAGCGACCTGGCCGGGCGCTTGCAAGAGATCGGTGGCGCGCTGACCATCGCCGATAACCTGCCCACCGTCCTGGGCGACCGGACGCTATTGGGCCAGATTTTCACCAACCTGCTCGAGAACGCCGTCACCTATCGCAAGGCTGATATGCCCGCGCAGATCGCCGTCTCGTGGCAGCCCGACGGCGCCGACGCCCTCATCCGCGTGCGCGACGACGGCATCGGCATCCCGGCGGAATACCACGAAAAGATCTTTGCGGTCTTTCAGCGGCTGCACAGCGAGGACGAATACCCCGGCACCGGCATCGGGCTGGCCACCGTCAAGAAATCGGTGGAACTGCTGGGCGGCAAGGTGTGGGTCGAATCGGTGGTGGGGGAAGGCAGCACATTTTGCGTCAAGTTGCCGATGGCGCAGGAACACATAGGGTAGGGGGCGCAGATGGGGGT
>CAZYPJ010000142.1:7428-9929 GCA_964649365.1 uncultured Anaerolineales bacterium
GGCGGCGGGGTCGCTCGTAGAGGCGCGACATGTCGCACCCCCTACACAGCCTATCTGGAGGATCGAGAATATATGAACAAGATCGCCCATATCCTCCTCGTCGAGGATAACCGCATGGATGTCGAGCTGACGCTGGATGCGTTCAGGGAAGCGCGGCTGCTCAATACAGTTCACGTCGCCCCCAATGGGCAGGCGGCGCTGGACTATATGTTCGGGCGCGGCCCATACGCCGACCGCAACGCTTACCCGTTGCCCAGTTTGATCTTGCTCGACCTCAAATTGCCCGGAGTGGATGGCTTTGAGGTGCTGCGCCAGATCAAATCGGCCCCCATCCTCAAGCGGATCCCCGTCATCATCCTCACTTCGTCGAAGGAAGAGGGCGACCGCGCCCTGACCTACGACATCGGCGCCAACAGCTATCTGGTCAAGCCGGTGTCGTTCGATGGCTTTTTGGGCGTGGTGCGCGAGATCGAGGGTTATTGGCTGTCGCTGAACGTAGCCCCGCCGGAGACAGACCCATGAGCGACCCGATCCGCGTCCTCTATGTGGACGACTACCCCCTCGACCGCGAACTGGTGCGCGATGCGTTGGAACGGGAGCAAAACGACTTTTCCCTGACGCTGGCCACCTCGCGGGCCGATTTCGAGACGCGCCTGGCGGAAGGCAGCTACGACCTGGTGCTCAGCGATTTCAACATCCTGGGCTTTGAGGGGCTGCAAGTGCTGGAGGCCGTCCACGCGGTGGACCCGCGCCTGCCGGTGGTGATCGTGACGGGCACCGGCTCGGAAGAGGTGGCCGTCGAGGCGATGAAACGCGGCGCCGCCGATTACATCATCAAGACGCCCAGCCACATCCAGCGCTTGCCCTATACCATCCGCTCGGTGCTCGAAATGAAGCGCCTGGAAGCAAGCCGCGACCGCGCCGAGCAAGAGCGCGACCGGCTGTTCAATTATTCCCTCGACTTGTTCGGAATCGCCGCGTTCGACGGCCGCATCATCCAGGTCAACCCGGCTTGGGAGAAAATCCTCGGTTGGACGAGCGACGACCTGGCGGCCAAGCCCTGGCGCGCATTCGTCCACCCCGATGACGTCGCCGCGTCGTCTCGTGTCGCCGAGCGACTGCTGGCCGGGGAAACCGTGCTGGGCTTTGAGAGCCGCTACGGCTGCAAAGATGGAAGCTTCAAGTGGATCTCTTGGAACGTGTACCCGCTGGCGAAAGAAAAGCTCATTTTTATCGTAGCGCGCGACATCACCGACCGCAAACAAGCCGAAGAGGAGCGCGAGCGGCTCCAGGCGCAGTTGATCCAGGCGCAAAAGATGGAAACCATCGGGCGGCTGGCCGGCGGGGTGGCGCACGATTTCAACAACATGCTGGGGGTCATCCTGGGTCACGCCGAGCTGGCGATGGAAGATGTGGGCGTCACCCAAGCGGTGTACAGCAGCTTGCAAGAAATCCGCAAGGCCGCGCAGCGTTCCGCCGATCTCACGCGGCAATTGCTGGCCTTTGCCCGCAAGCAGACCATCAACCCCAAGGCGTTGAGCCTCAACGAAACCGTAGCGGGGATGCTCAAAATGCTCCAGCGGTTGATCGGCGAGAATATCGAGCTGGTGTGGCGCACCGAGCCGGATGTGTGGCCCGTCAAGATGGATCCGACGCAACTCGACCAAATCCTGGTCAACCTGTGCGTGAATGCCCGCGACGCCATCGCTGGCGTGGGCGAGGTCGTCATCGAGGCGCGCAACATTACCTTTGGCGAGGCCTATTACGCCGCGCAGATGGGGGTCGCCCCTGGCGAGTATGTGTTGCTCTCGGTCAGCGACAATGGTTGCGGCATGGATCAGGCCACGCAAAACCACCTTTTCGAGCCGTTCTTTACCACGAAGGGCGTCGGCAAGGGGACGGGACTGGGGCTGGCCACAGTGTACGGCGTAGTCAAGCAAAACTCGGGTTATATCGGCGTCCGGAGCGAACCGGGCAAGGGGACGACCTTTGACATTTACTTGCCCCGCTATGCGGGCCGAAGCGCGCAGGCTGCGAAGGGAAGCGTGGAACAAGCGGCGGCGCGTGGCCAGGAGACCGTGTTGCTGGTGGAGGACGAGCCGACCATTCTGCGGATCGCCCAGATCATGTTGCAACGCTCCGGCTATCATGCGCTGACCGCCAGCACGCCGAGCGAGGCCGTCCGCGTGGCCGAGGAGCAAAGCGTCGCCGGGCAGGGCGATATCCACCTGTTGATCACCGATATGGTGATGCCCGAGATGAACGGCTGCGACCTGGCGCGTAAACTGCAAACCCTCTGCCCTCGGATCAAGACATTGTTCATGTCGGGCTATGCCGGCGACATGATTGACCAGCAGGGCGCGATTCATCGGGCCGCCGGGTTCATTCAGAAGCCTTTTTCGTTCCAGGCCCTCACCGCCAAAGTGCGCGAAGTGCTGGACAAAAAATAGGAAAGGGCGGGCGCTCGTAAGGGCATGAGATGTCATGCCCTCCCAGGAGGG
>CAZYPJ010000143.1:0-9886 GCA_964649365.1 uncultured Anaerolineales bacterium
CGCGTAGGCGTCTCTGCTCTTCCTTCTCTTCCTGCTTTTTCACTTGATATTCATGGACAAGGTACAGCTCGCCAAGCTTGAGGCCGAAATACTCTGGCGTTATCGAGATGCTCATGCGCTTGCCAAGAGTATTGAGCGTATCGTAGGCTTTGCGAATTCGTTTCTCGATTGCCTCAACATTGCTAAACTTGACATCCACGATACTAGCGTCGCATTCGTTATTGAACGATCGCACAATCAGCTTCTCGAAATCCCGGATCATGCGTTCGCCTTCTTTGGCGCTATTGTTGATGGTCCAGTTGGTCGGGCAAATCGCAGCCTTGCCTGCCTTTACTATAGCCTCTTGTTTTGCACGAATCTCTTCCAGTCTCGCTTTATATTGCCCAGAGTTCTCTAATCCATATCGTGGCTTGTAGAATCCGAATGACTGGAGCAATATCTCCTCGTCGAGGATAACGACTTCCCGTTTCTTTGCGGCGATCTGGCGGTTCAGCTCGGCAATCTGCTCATCTACCCCACGTCTCTTTTTGGCGAGGCTCGCATCAATCTCTTGGGCCTCGCGGGTAGCTTTCTGTCTCAGCGCCTGGAGATCGCCCTCGGCTTGAACGGCTTGGGCCTCAAGCTCAGATACCCGCTGCTGGATTTCGTGCATTGTGAGACGTTCAGTCTCAGCAAGGAGCTTTTTCAGCGCGTCGCGTTCCTGTTTGGTCTGATCGAGCTCCGCCTTGATCTTGCCCACCTGGAACATATCGGTCAACGGCATTTCACTGATCTCCCTTCCGGCTAGAACTACCAGGATTCCCCTGTAGACGGCCAGCCCGTCTTCGTTTTGATAAACGCCACTTCTCCTACCCCTGCCATAAACAAAACGAGGGACGCGCCGAATCCCCGGCATCGTCCCCCCAACGTGCGAATATAGTGTAATTATACCGCGTTATGTAGTGGGCGTCAATGGTTTTTCGTGATAGAGTGCAGGATGGATTATGTACAGACGTTGGAGCGGGCAGAGTTGCCGCACTCGATGAGACGCCGCACATGCCCGCTCCAACGTCTGTACGCAGACGCCGTCTCTACATGATAGTCCTCTCGAACGCCTCCAGCGATTCGAACTCGTCCAGGCTCTCGGCGTGGGCGGCCAGCCAGAGGCGCAGGCGCTCGTCCAGCAGGCAGGCTTGGGCCGCCAGGGCGCTCAGGTCGCCGGAGGCGGCGCGCATCAGGTCGGGGAAGCCGAGTTGCCGGTAGGGCTGGGCGAACTCGCTATACAGGTTGAACTCGGAGCCGTCGGCGCTGCTGTGCAGCTCGTTGAGCATATAGCTCAGCTCGGATTGCGCCGACCAGGCGGCGGCGCTGGCCGCTACCGGCTGCCCCCGCTCGCAGGCCGCCAGCACCTTGCCGATGCCGTCCCGCAGCTCGGGGTAGGCGTTGGCGCACACCTCGTGAACCGTGCGCTGGGCGGCGAGCGTCGCTTGCAGCTCGCGCAGGATGCGGCGCGTGTCCAGCGCGAGATGCTCCGCAGCGGCGGCGATCTGCGCCAGGTCGTCGGATGTGCTGATCGTGACGATGGCCGCTTCCAGGTTATCGGGCCGGGCGCGCAGCCGGGAGATCTGTTCGAGGAGGTGGCCCCAGCCCCGGTCGCAAAAGGTCTGGTTGGCCAGCGCCAGGCACTCCCACACCGCCAGGATCACCTTCCAGCCGGCGTAGCGGGCGTCGGTGAGGTCGTTAGCGGCGACGGCCAGCCGCAGATTGCCCAGGCGGGCCAGCACGTCCTTGAAGGCGTTCAGGGCGCGCTGAATCATCTGCGGGCGCGCTTCCGGCGCTTGTAGATCGAGCACCTGCTGCTTGAGCGCGGCGAACCGCGCCGCCTGCTCGTCGGAGCGGGCGTAGAGCACCCTGGCGTGGTGGACAATGGCCGGGGCGAACGACCAGCCGCGCACCCGCCCCGTGGCAAAGCCTGCCATCGTCTCCCACGAGATGCCCCAGAAATCGAACAGCAGCCCCCCGATGAGGACGGTGTGGCCGACGGGCGGGTTCTTGCCGTCGGCGGGGATGTAAAAGATGTCCAGATCGGACGTGGCCCCGGCTGCGCCTTGGGCGTGCGAGCCATAATAGGCGATGATGTCTATCTCGTCGCCGTGCGTCGCCACGGCGCGCGAGACCAGCAGATCGGCCACGGCGAATACGTCGAGCGCGCTCTTGGCGCCGGCTGTCTGTTCCATGTGCTTCTCCATTGTGTTTGACCGTAAGGGCGAGGGACGCTCGTAGGGGCGCGATCATAAACGCGGTATCGGCTAGAGCGCCAGCCGCTCTAGCCGAACTCTCACGTTACCGCATATGCCCCTCACCCTGCAAACCCTGTGAATCCCCTATTCCACCACCCGCGCCGGCACGCCCGCCCGCTCGAACGGGGCGAGGTTGGCGTGGACGGGCTGCGTCTCGTCGTAGGGGGGCGCAAAGGCCATGCCCACGGCGCTGTATTTGCCGCCGGCGGCGCGGTTGTAGGGCAATAGCTCCACGCCGCGCAGGCCGGACAAGCCGCGCGCGTGGGCGGCGATGGCGGCCAGGTTCTCGTCCGTATCGGTGACGCCCGGAACGAGCGGGACGCGGATGACGAACGGGACGCCCATCGCGCCGAGCGCGGCCAGGTTGCGCAGGATGGGGGCGTTATCGGCGCCGCAATAGCGCCGGTGCGCGGCGGCATCCATCAGCTTCAGGTCATAATAGACCAGGTCGCAGCGCGGGGCGATCAGCGCCAGGGCGCGCTCCGAGGCATAGCCCGACGTTTCCAGCAGCGTGTGGGTGCGATCCAGCCGGGCGATCACCTCGGCCAGAAAATCGGCCTGCATCAGCGGCTCGCCGCCCGAAAAGGTGACGCCCCCGCCGCCGGCGCGCAGCAGGTCGGCCTGGCCGTTGAGGATGGCGGCCAGGCGCGCGGCGGTGTAGCGCGTTCCTGCGACGCGCTCGCCCGCCGCGCCGCGTATTACCTGCGGCTCGGGCGAGAGGCCCTCGGGGTTGTGGCACCAGGCGCAGCGCAACGGGCAGCCCTTCAAGAACACGGTGGTGCGCAGGCCCGGGCCGTCGTGCAGGGCGAATTCTTTGATGTCAAAGAGGACGCCGGTGATGTCGGACATGCGATTCGTCTCCCACGAAATAGGGCGGCCGCGCCAGAGGGCCGCACAAAGCATCTGCTCTAGCTCATTCGTATGCAAAAGCGTTTGGTGTGAAATGGCGTTTCAGCTCGTAGTGGCGCGATAGATGGATAGCGCCCCTACGCCATGACAGCCCTCCTGTTGGTTCCGAACATCATGTCACACCAAGCGGTGAGGCGGGCCGTTGCCGCGTGGATTTCCCCCGCGATACCTGGCCCGAGACCCCAGCCCCTAGAGCGCAACGCGCGCGCCGGAGCGGACGGCCTCCACCGCGCCAAAGACCATGCCGAGGCTCTTGAGGTTATCGCGGCCATGAGTGGCAGGGACGGCGCCCTGCGCGACGGCCTGGACGAACTCGTGCAAGAGGTAGCTTTGGGCCACGCGCTCCATTGGCGGGATGGGCGCGGGTTGCAGGGGCTGGCCCGTCGCGGCCTCATAGACCACATCGTTGCGGCTGACGATGACGCCCCGCTCACATTCGATGCGCCAGTCGCCGCTCCAAGAGGTCTCATCGCCCGTGGCGCACCAACTGCCATGATAGGCCACGCGCAGCCCGCCGGTGAACTCGAAATGCAGCTCAGCGGAGGCGTCGCCTTTGAACCAGCTCCAGGTGGGGTTCCAGCTTTGGCCGGTCACAGCCACCGGGTCGGCCCCCAGGATATAGCGCATCAGGTCGAAATGGTGGATGGACATATCAATGATGAGCGGGTAGGCCATCTCTTCGCGAAAGCCGCCGAAATGCGGCCCTTTGTAGAACGCCACGTTGGCCTGGCCGGGCGCGCCGTATTTGCCCGAGCGCACCAGGTCGCGCATGGCGGCGATGAACTCGCGGTAGCGATAGTTCTGCGCGACCATGAACACCTGGCCGGTAGATTCGGCGCACGCGACGATGCGGCGGGCGGCGTCGAGCGTATCGGCCAGGGGCTTTTCCGAAAGGACGGGCAGCCCGGCGCGCATGGCAGCGCACGAGACGGCCTCGTGGAATTGCGGCGGGGTGACGTTGATGAGGCCGTCGGCCTGCTCGTGGGCCAGGGCCTCGTCGAGCGTGGCGTAGCAGTGGGCTGGGTCGAAATGGAAAGCCTCAGCCTGGGCGCGCAGCGTCTCGGCGCTCACATCCACCCAGGCGGCGTATTCGACCTCAGCGCTTTCGGCCACGGTGCGCAGCCAGGTGCGCCCCATGCCCCCCACACCCACTTGGATGACTCGTAATGGCGACATATTGTTTTACCCTTTCGATTGATGTGCAACGCGAGTCCTCGCCAAAGTACAGGCGCGGCGTCTCACGATTTGCGTTTCAGCCCTTGTTCTCCGCCCTATAGCGGCAAAAACAGCACCTGGTTGGCCAGCTCGTCATCTTTTCCAAGCTGGGCGATTATCGCCAGTTGCTCTACGCAGCCGCCAATGGACAAGCGTAGCTGGTGTGCATATATCACGCCGCCAAAGGGGATTCCTGTGCGCTGGCGTAGGGCAGCTTCGGCCAACAGATCGTCATCCTGAGTGAACAAGACGCGCCCCAGCGCCGAGGCGCGATCCAACAGGCGCGCGTCGTCGAGCGCGCTGGCGTCGTCCTCATAGGCCGTTAGCACATCCACGCCGCGCACGCGCAAGGCAGTAACGATGGCGCGCGGCACGTGGTGATCCATGTATAGCGCCAGCGCCATCAGAGCAATCCTTTGGCCTTGAGTCGAGCGGCCAATGGCGTAGGAGGGATGGTGCGACGCAACTGGTCGGCGCGTTCGATGCGACGTTCGATCTCGGCGTCCAGTTCATCGCGGTGATCCCAATAGTACGCCAACGCCGAGTGAATCTGTCCCAGCGTCAAATAAGGATGCTGGAAATACAACTCCTCAGCGCTCCAACCATAGGCTCTCTGCTCCACCACCAACTCGATCACCTTCATGGTCGAGCCGGCGATGATGGGCGTCCGGTTGGCGTCCAGGGCGATATGTTCATAGCGCGTCTGTGTCAATGACATCACAACCCCCTTTAGCCCTATTATACACCCGAATGCTCCGCATAGGCGCAGCCCGTCATGGCCGCCAGGTCGCGCAGGGGGCGGCGCAGGTCGCCGTAGGCGGCCATCCAGTGGTGGCCCAGGCCCTCGGCGGCGATCCAATCCAACACGGCGCGATAATCGCCGCCGAAACGCACCCGCAACGGGTTGCCGGGGAACACCATCTCGGTGGCGACGGCCTCGCCCGCCATGACCGCCAGCTTGTAGCCGCCCAGCGTGGGGATCAGGTTGACCAGCGTTACCGGGCCGGGGCGCGCCGGGAACAGGCAGCACACGCCGCCGCCCATCAGGCGCACCGTGCCGATGACCACCTCGGAGGGGTCGGCGGCCAACGAAAAGCCGCCCGAGCCGCAATGCGAAAAGACCAGCGAGTCATCCGCAGGGATGGGGTCGAGCGCGTCGGTGCAATGGGTAGCGGCGCCGGTCAGGTCGGCCAGCATCAACATGGCGAGGGCGCCGTTCACGTCGCCTTCGCAGGCCAGCGGAACGCCCTCCTCGCCCAGCAGCGAGGCCGCCAGGCACGCCTTGCCGAAAATGTTGGGGTAGCACCCCACCGTGAGCGCGTCGAGGCCGTGCTCGGCGATGACCTCGCGCAGCGCCTCGTACAGCCGCAGCGCCTCGATCCCCGCCTCGCGGCTCACCAACACGCGCCCCACCCGGCGCGTCAGCGCCTCCCAGCGCTCGACCGCCGTCTCGGGCGGGAGGCGCGCCGCCAGATCGAGCGGGACGTTGGCGTCAATCCCCACCACGCGCGGGCCGAACACCTTTTTCAGCGCCAGTTCGTGGGCGGTGGTCTCGGTCATCCCCTCGACGCGGTGGCCCCAATAGCCGATGCGCGCCCGGCGCAGCCGGCGGCGCAGGCTGGCGGCGCGGGCGAAATCCCAGGCGCGCGAGAGCGCCGCCCCGTCGCCCGCCGGCGCATAGAGCAAGGTGTAGGGCTGGCCCAGTTGCCGCAGGATATAGCCCAGTTGTTGCGTCCCGCACAGCGCGCCGGTCTCCATGCCGGGCCGCGCCCAGGCAATGACCGGCGCGGCGCACTCTTCCAGTGCGTCGAGCGCCAGGTAGTCCTGGAACCACGACGCGGCGATGAGCAGGATCGCATCCACCCGCGCATCGTAAAAGGCGCGCCCGGCGGCCACGGCGCGGGCGGGCGAATCTACCGGGTCGGGGAACGCGGTCAGCTCCAGGCGCTCCTCGCCCAGGGCGCGCAGCGCGCGCCCCAGCTGCGCCGCGAGTCCGGGCGCGTCGCCCGCGCCCACTTCCAACGGCGACGCCACAGCCATCAAGCCGATGCGGACAGGGTTCATGTTCATCCTCCTCGTCGGCGCGATGATCACATTGCGCGGATGATACCCGCTTCCTGGGGGAAGCGCAATGCCGGCGCTTGCCATTCCCCCCGCATTCGGCTACACTCCTCGCGTCGGCAAGACATAACTTCCCGCTCACCCGCAACAGGAGGCGCTACGATGAAATACGCGGTCTTTACCGTGATGATGCCCGAATACAGCCCCGAGGAGGCCCTGCGCGCCTTGCGCGACGCGGGCTATGACGGCGTGGAATGGCGCGTGATGCGGCCCAACCCGCAGACGGCCTCCGGGCCGAGCTACTGGGGCTATAACCGCTGTACGATTGACATCGCCACGGTTGACCAGGAGGCCCCGCGCTTGGCTAGGCTGGCGCGCGAGGCCGGGCTGGCGACGCCCGCGCTGGGCACCTACATGGGCTATGCCGATCTGGACGACATCGAGCGCGCCATGCGCGCCGCCGTGGAGCTGGGCTGCCCGCGAATGCGCGTCTCGCCGCCGCGCTACGACCGCGCCATCGGCTACCCTACGCTCTTTGGCCAGGCGCTGACGGGCTATGTGGCCATCGAAAAGCTGGCCCGAAAGTACGGCGTGCAGGTGTGCCTGGAGATTCACATGGGCAACATCTGCTCCAGCCCCAGCCTGGCCTGGAAGCTGATCCACCATTTCGACCCGCGCTACATCGGCGCCATCCTCGACCCGGGCAACATGATCTATGAGGGCTATGAGGATTGGCGCCTGGGCATGGAGGTGCTCGGCCCCTACCTGGCGCACGTCCACATCAAGAACTCGTTGTGGCGCGCCGTGGGCGCCCGGCCCACGGGCGAGACGGAGTGGCAAGCCGCCGCCGCCGCGCTGGACAAGGGCATCATTGACTTTCGCCAATTCCTGGCCGATCTGCGCGCCGTGGGCTATGACGGCTGGCTTTCATTCGAGGATTTCTCCGATTCCGGCGCGACGCTGGACAAGCTCCAGCGCAACATCGCGTATATCAAGTCGCTGGCCCCGTAAGCGCGGTTTCTAGCTGCGCGCCTGCGCTCGGCGCGTTCCTATCATTGCTGGGCCTTCAGGATGGCGCGCGGCTCGTCGTCGGTGGGAGGGGCGCCGCGCAGCTTTTTCATGCAATCGGGGCAGATGCCGAGGGTGAACTCGGCGAGGGAGTGTTTGCCGATATACTCTTCTACCGCCTGCCAATAACCGGCGTCGTCGCGGATCTTTTTGCAGTTGGCGCAGATGGGCACCAGCCCGCGCAAGGTCTTGACGTTGGCCAGCGCCCCTTGCAGCTGCGCGACGAGCGCCTCGCGCTCGTCTTCAATCTGCTTGCGCGCGGTGATGTCGGCCAGGGCCAACAGGATGACGCGCTCGCCCTCGATGTCGGCCTCGGCGGCGGAAAGCAGCGTCCAGATCACCGACCCATCGGGCCGCGCCAGGCGCACCTCGCGCCCGCTCACCTGGCCCGAACGCTGCAACTCGTCCCAAATCGCGGCGCGATCGGCCGGGTCTTGGCAACAGAACCCGGCGTTGCGCGCGATCAACGACTCCGCCGGCTCGCAAAAGAGCTTGGCGGCTTGGGGGTTGACGTAGAGCAGCTTGCCGTCGCTGGCGCGCGACAGCGAGACGGGGAAGGGCAGGTTCTCGGCCAGGAGCCGAAAGCGGCCTTCGCTCTCGCGCAGGGCGCGTTCAGCGCGGGCGCGAACGGTCACATCGCGCAGCAGGGTGAGGCAGCCTGCGAACATGCCGCCGCTGCGCAACGCCGTCACCTGGATATCATATTCGCGTTCGTTGGCCCCATGGCCCAGCGTCGCTGGCAGCGCGGCGTCGGCCTGGGCGGCGTAGGCCGCGGCCCCGGCGGGCCCCGGGCCAAGCCGCGTCGCGATCTGCTGGCCGCGCAACTTTTCGGGCAGGCCGCCCAGGCCCAGCCGCAGCGCCCACAACGCCGCCGGGTTGTAATCCACAATCCGCCCCTCGGCGTCCGAGACCAGCGCGCCGTCGGGCATCCCCTCGATCAGCGCGCCCCGCGCCACCGGGATCAGGTCGAGCAGCCGAAACTGCCTCAGCCCCACCCAAAAGGCCGCCCCCGAAAAGGTAAAGGCGATGGGGGTGATCTCTAGCCCCCGCACGGGGCTGAGGCCCAGGGCGTACAACAGGCTGGCCGCCCAGGGGACAATGACGGCCGCCACCACTGTGGCGGCCTGCCTGCGCGCCAGGTCTCCCCGCTGCGTCACGCGGCGCAGCAGCAGGGCGCTGGCGACGAGGTTGTAGGCGTAGGCGCTGGCCACGGCCACCCAGAACCACGGGCCGTGGTAATAGACCATCAGGTTGGTCGCGGGCGACACCGGCGAGAACCCCGGCCACACCAGCCGATGCCATTTGTTGGTGAACACCATCAGCACGTTGAGGGCCGGCATGACGCCGAGCAGCCGCCAGCGGCGCGGCGTGAGCCAGCCGTCGCGGTCGGAGAACGCCAGCGCAAAGGCCAGGTAGAACAGCGGCGCGGCGTTCAAGGGGATGTATTCGAGCTTGGAGAGGGTGATCTTGGCTGCTGGTTCGACGGCGGCGGCCTCGGCCGCCAGGATGAACGACCACACGGCGATGGCCGTCATCATGTGGCAAAAGAGCCGGCCCGTCGGGGTAAAGCGCCGCCGCCAGGCCGCCGCCGCCACAAGGGTGGAGACGACCCCGCCCAAAAACTGAAGGCCCGCATAGATGGTGAACCGTAAAGGCATTCGCGCCCGCCTTGAGGTGACATTGCGGATAAAGGCAGTATAATGGCTCGGCGGCGCACGTCAAGCCGCCCGCAAGCGCAGGGCAAACGCATACCGGTTGGACATCACCCCCCAACCCCCATAGGCGTTAACTTGGTCGCCTTCGTAGGGGCGCGATATATCGCGTCCCCTGGGTGGGATATGGGCGGGCGCAAAATATCGCGCCCCCTACGCAATGACAGGTCTCCTTTTCGGTGCGCACCCTGCGCGACGCCGAGCTAGAGGTGGTGGGCTTTTTCATGCTGGGCTTTCCCGGCGAGACGCGCGACGACATCCGCCGGACCATCTCGTTGGCGATGGAGTTGCCGCTGACCGGGGCTTTGTTCAGCATCTATTCGCCGCTGCCCGGCGCGCCCGATTACGACCGCTTGCTGACGGGCGGCCAGCCCGATATCGAAGCGCTGGAGGCGCTCGATTTCGTCTCCTATCGCAACGCCCTCTCCGAGCTATCGCCCGAGGAACTGCGCGCTGTGCAGCGCCGCGCCTATTTGCGCTTTCACCTGCGCCCGCGCGCGCTCATCAGCTTTTTGCGTAACCTCAACAGCCTGGAAAAGCTCTTGCTGGTGGGCAACCAGGCATGGCAAAAACTGCTGGATTGACGCAGCGGGGGGGGGAAATCAGATCGAGTATGCGTCTGCCGCCCTACGTTTTTTGAAA
>CAZYPJ010000144.1:0-9870 GCA_964649365.1 uncultured Anaerolineales bacterium
CGGACGGGGCAAGTGATCACCGGGCGGCCGTTGTCGAACACGCTGCACACGCCCAGGGGATCTTTGGCCCTGTCCTTGGTGCAGTTCGGCACCTTGTTGCCAAACGGGCACAGCCGATGACGGCGGTGTCGGTTCGCCTCGGCTCCCAGGTTATCTGCAGGAAATCCAAAGACTTCGGCCAACGGGTGTTGGGGCATGGCGCTCTCTTTTCCTCAGTGCTGACGCCCGTATTATACGCCACGCAGCCCGCCCCTCGCAAACTCCCTCGCCCTCCAACTTGAGCCTCCGCCCATTTGGTGTAGAATAGCGTTCATCCGGCGTTCGTAGGGGCGCTATAGAGCGCGCCCGCCCCAGGGGCGCCACATGTCGCGCCCACGTAGAGGCATGACATGTCATGCCCCTACTGCCAACTGCGAACCGACCACTCCGAAGGAGGCCCGCCTATGTACGCACTGCTCAACGAATCGCTCGTCGTCTCGATCCTCGACCCCGTGGCCGACGCCAACCGCCTGGGCGCGCGCTATTGCGCCGGCGGCTATATCTACCAGGTGGATGACCGTGTACTGGGGGCGTTGATTTCTGGCCCCGGCTACCCCGCCGAGCCGTTCCCGCCGGTGTTCGACGGCCAGGGCCTGCCCGAGGCGTTCATGAACCCCTTGGGGCCGGAGGGCCTGGCCCCCGCCGGGCCGATGGGCCAGCCGCTCGACGACGAACCCGCGCTCAAATTCGGCGTGGGCGTGATGCGCCCCAAGACCTTTCAGGTGCTAGAGCCGTGCGTCTGGCAGGTGGAACAGAGCGTGGGCCTGCTCCGCATGACCACGCAGCACGCCTGGCAGGGCTGGGCCGCCGCGTTGGAGCGCACCGTGACGCTCTGCAACCGCACGCTCACCTCGGCCACCCGTTTCACCAACACCTGCGGGCGCGCCATCCCGCTGCGCTGGTTCCCGCACCCGTTCTACCCGCCCGTCCCCAGCGGCGAATGTTGCAAGTTCAGCATCCCCATCTCCTTTCCCGATAACCCCGGCTTCTCGCTGCGCCCCGATGGCTGGGTCAGCCGCAAGCTGGATCATCCATGGGATCGGCGCGGGCATTTCCAGGTGATCGAACACGGCCCCTGCAATAGCTTACTGGTGCAGCAGCGCCACCCCAAGCTGGGGATCGTCACCGCGCAGTGCAATTACGACATCGCCTGGATGCCGATCTGGGGCAACGTCAACACCTTTTCCTTCGAGCCGTATCTCGACCGCCCCGTGGCCCCCGGCGAGACGCTGGCGTGGAGCGTGGTGTACGAGTTCTAGCGAGTTATGAGTGGTCAGTGGTCAGTTATCGGTCGTCAGTGTTCAGTCGTCAGTCAAGAGCCGATACTAACGTCTGAACACCGAACACTGAAAACTGACCACTGACCACTAAAAACTGATAACTGACCACTATTTGAGGAGCAACATGAAACCGAACAAACTGCGCCAACTGTTGAACGAAGGCAAGCCCACCCTGGGCACCCACGTCATCGCCCCGTGGCCGGGGATGATCGAGCTGATCGGCCACAGCGGGTCGTTCGATTATGTCGAGTACGTCGGCGAGTACTCCCCCTGGAGCCTGGAGCAGCTCGAAAACATTGGGCGCGCCATCGAGTTGTTCCCCAACATGTCGGGCATGATGAAGGTCGAAGAGCAGGGCCGCGGGCTGATCACCATGCGCTCGCTCGACGCCGGCATCCAGAACATCCTCTTTACCGACGTGCGCTCGGCGGCGGACGTACGCGAGTGCGTGCGGCTGGTGCGCTCGGAGCGGCCCGAATCGGGCGGCATCCACGGCTGCGGCATGAGGCGCGCCGCCGGTTACGTGCTCGAAGGCGGCGCCAAGAGCTGGTGCGACGCCATGGATGAGACCGTCATCGCCGTGATGATCGAAAAAGTGGGCGCGATGCAAGAGTTGGAGCAAATCTTGGCCATCGAGGGCGTGGATATGCTGCAATTCGGCCCCAGCGATTACTCCATCTCAGCGGGCGTGCCCGGCCAGGGCGGCAGCCCCCTGGTGCAAGACGCGCACAAGAAAATGATCGCCCTGGCGCTGCAAGCGGGCAAGCATCCCCGCGTCGAGATCGGCTCGCTGGAGCAGGCCAAGCCCTGGCTCGACCTGGGCGTGCGTCATTTCTGCGTCGGGTGGGACGCGGTGACGGTGTTCGCCTGGTCCAAGCAGCAGGGCAAGCTGGCCGAAGACCTGGGCCTGCGCGGCCCCGCCGCCGGCGGCGAAGCTGGCTATTCCGCCGCGAAAAAGTAGGGCGAAGCGCCCCGCAGCGCGCTTGGCGCGACGCATCCGTAGCGGCGCCCCTTGTGGGCGCCGGAGCGTTTAGAAAATCAGGGCTGCACAAGTCTAAGGATAGGGGACGCGGATGAACGCGGAAGGCGCGGATCTCGAGGGGTAATCTAGCCGAAACAGGGATTGCTCCCAAAGCCCGCGTCCATCTGCGCCAATATCCGCGTCCTCTGTTTTCGGGGCGGCGTTTCCAAGCCGAATCTCCGTGCGCTCCGCGCCTCCGTGGCGAGGGCGCCATACGAATATCGCACGATTCACAAAACCTATTGACGAATTTCGTATCCTATGTTATAATCATGGCAGAATAGGGGCGTGAAAGGAATGGATCAGACCGATCGGCAGATCATCGAGTTGCTGCAAGCGAATGGCCGCCGCTCCAACGTCGAGATCGCCCGGCAGTTGGGCATCTCGGAGGGGACGGTGCGCAAGCGTCTCGACCGGCTGATCGAGACGGGCGCCTTGCAGATCGTGGGTCTGCCCGATCCGGCGCTGATGGGCTACGAGATGCGCGCCCTGATCTTTCTCACCTGTGAGTTGGCCCAGGTCGAAACGGCGGCCCGCACCCTGTGCGACATGGCCGAGGTGGTGAGCGTCTATCGCACCACCGGCGAATACGACCTGGTGGTCGAGGCGGTGTTCGAGTCGGATCGGAGCTTGATCGCGTTCCTGAACGACCGCGTGGCCAGCATCCCGGGCGTGGTGGGGTCGAAAACGGGGCACGTGGCCCACATGTTCAAGCGCCACCACCAATGGACCCTGCCGCCGCCGCCCACCCCCACCATCTTGGTGGTGGACGACGACCCCGATTTCGTCTCGGTGACGCGCATGGTGCTCGAAGCGCATGGCTACCAGGTCTGCTCCGCCGCCAACGGCGACGAGGCGCTGCGCGCCATGGTGACCACCCCGCCCGACCTGGTGATTATGGATGTGATGATGGACGGCGTGCTCGATGGCTGGGACGCGAGCTGGCGCATCCGCTCCAACCCACAACTGCGCCACACGCCCATCCTGGTGGTCAGTTCGATTACCGCGTCGGATTATGTCAGCATCTTTCCCACCGACGAGGATCACCTGATCGACAACTTTTTATCCAAACCCGTCGAACCCCAAAAGCTTATCTCGGAAGTGAACCGGCTGCTCAGGAGATAGGGTCTAGGGTATAGGGTTTAGGGTCTGGCCCGATAAATCGCGCTCGATGGCGATTTCATGCGCTCCGGTATGACCCTATACCCCAAACCCTACACCCTATACCCTACCAGGGAGGGCGCTATGGCCAGGATTATGGTCGTGGACGACGATCCCGATTTCGTCGAGATCACCCGGCTGATCCTCAAAGGTCGCGGGTATGAGGTCGAGACGGCCTCATCCGGCGAGATGGCCCTGCGCTTGATCCGCCAGAACCCGCCCGATCTGCTCTTGCTCGACGTGATGATGGCCGGCGTCCTCGACGGCGTCCATCTCGCGCGCACCCTCAACGCCGACCCCCAACTTCATCGGGTCCCCATCATCATGATCTCCTCCATCGCCTCCAGCCCGATGGCCGATATGTTCCCAACCGACGAATACCTGCCGATAGATGTATGGATTTCCAAGCCCGTCCAGCCCGACGATCTCTTGAAAAAGGTGCAACGATTCGTAGGAGCGCAGGGTGGCCAGCCATCAGCAAGAAACTGACCGCTGAGCACTGACGACTGGCCGCTGATAGGTGTAAAACCAGGGGAACTGCTCATGGCCGAACCGAAGCAAAACCTGGTCATTGACGACGATCCCGACTTTTTGGATTACGTGCGGATCGTGCTGACGGCCAACGGCTATGCCGTGCGGACGGCGACCTCGGCGCAAGAGGGGCTAGAGCTGATGCGCGCCCTCCCGCCCGACCTGGCGCTGCTCGACGTGATGATGTCGTACGCGCTGGACGGCTGGAACGTGACGCGCGAAATGCAGTTCGACCCGCGCCTGCGCAACGTGCCGGTGATGTTGGTCTCGGCCATTGTGAGCAAAGAAGAGGACGCGCTCTTTCCCACCGACCAGAGCCATATCGCCGCTTTTATGAGCAAGCCCATCGAGCCGGCGGCGTTGCTGCGCCGCGTGGCCGAGTTGGTGAGATAGTTTTCAGTAGTCAGTTTTCAGTAGTCAGCGATCACTGACCACTGATTACTGAAAACTGACTACTAACAAAGGAGGTTAATCGCACGATGCCCACACCCATCACGCCCGAAGACATCACCAAGCGTTCGATGCTGCTCACCGCGCTCTACATGGCGCAAGAACAATACGGCTATCTCTCGCCGCCGGCGCTGGAGCGCGTGGCCCAACGCATGGGCATGAGCGTGGGCGACGTGTACGAGACGGCCTCGTTCTATTCCATGTTTTATCTCAAGCCGGTGGGGCGGCACGTCATCCAGGTGTGCGAGGGCCTCTCGTGCTGCCTGGCCGAGGGGGCCGACGCCCTGGCCGATTACCTGGGGGACAAGTTGCACATCCATCCGGGCGAGACCACGCCCGACGGTCTGTTCACTTTGCAGATGGTGCAATGCCTGGCGGCCTGCGGCGAATCGCCCGCTATGCGCATCAACGACACCCTCTACACCAACCTGACGTTCGACCAGGTGGACCTGATCCTAGACGAATTGCGAGGGTAGGGTGTAGGGCGTAGGGTGTAGGGTGTAGGATTGAGTCTATCAAGTTAGGATGTACTATTCCAAAACCTGCTATAGCACGACCCTAAACCCTAAACCCTACACCCTATACCCTACACCCTATACCCTGCTCCAAGGAGGCCACATGACCGAGTCATGCGCGTTCGAGCCGATCTTGCTAAAGCGGGCCGACCTGCCCCGCTCCGAGACGATAGGCGTCTATCTCGCCAACGGCGGGTATCAATCGCTGGCCAAAGCATTGCGCGATTACTCCCCGGCGCAACTGGTAGAGCTGGTCAAAGCGTCCAAGCTGCGCGGGCGGGGCGGCGCGGGGTTCCCTGCCGGCGCCAAGTGGGGGTTCATGCCCAAAGAGCCAGAAATCGTCAAGTACTTGTGCGTCAACACCGACGAGGGCGAGCCGGGCACGTTCAAAGATCGCGAGCTGGTGGAAAAAGACCCCCACCAGATCATCGAGGGGGCCATCATCGCCGCCTACGCGGTGGGGGCGCGCCGCGCGTTCGTCTATATTCGCGGCGAGTTCTTTATGGGGCTCAAGCGCTGGTTCAAGCCCATCGCCGACGCTTACGAGCGCGGCTACTTGGGGCAGAACATCCTGGGCAGTGGGTTCAGCCTGGATATAACCGTCCACCGGGGCGCGGGGGCCTACATCTGCGGCGAAGAGACCGCCATGCTCAACTCGCTGGAGGGCCGGCGCGGCGAGCCGAGGCTCAAGCCGCCCTACCCGGCGCAAAAGGGCTATTTGGGGCAGGCCACGCTGGTGCACAACGTCGAGACGCTGGCCAACGTGCCGCACATCGTGGCCCACGGCGCCGAGTGGTACGCCGCGATCGGCACGGAAAAGAGCACTGGCCCCAAGGTGTTCTGCGTCAGCGGGCACGTCTATCGGCGCGGCGTCTATGAGCTGCCGCTGGGCGCGTCGCTCCGCGAGATCATCTATGCCCACGCTGGCGGCGTGCCGGGCGGCAAAAAGATCAAGGCGGTCATCCCGGGCGGGGCCTCGACGCCCTACATCACCGCCGACAAGCTCGACACAGCGATGGATTTCGAATCGCTCGCGGCGGCGGGGTCGGCTTTGGGCACGGGGGCCATCGTGGTGATGAACGAGGATACCTGCATGGTGGACGTGGCGCGGCGCACGGCGCGCTTTTTCGCCCACGAAAGCTGCGGGCGCTGCGCGCCCTGCCGCATCGGCAGCCGGCGGATCGTGGAAATCCTGGAAAACATCGAGGCGGGCCGGGGCCGCGAGGGCGACATCGAGCGGCTGCGCGACCTGTGCGACGGCATCGCCGGGCGCACCTTTTGCCCCATGGGCGACGCGCTGACCGCGCCCATCCGCAGCAGCCTCAACCTGTTCGCCGATGAATACCGGGCGCACCTGCGCGGCAGGGGCTGCATCCGCGCGGCGGCGTAGTGGTGTTGCGGTCAGTTTTCAGTAGTCAGTTTTCAGTTGTCGGTCGTCAGCTATCGCTGACCACGGATAACCGACAATTGACAACTCCTCTGGGAGGGTGAAATGAAGACGATCTTGGTGGTGGACGACGATCCCGATTTCGTGGAAGCGACGCGCATGGTGTTGGAAAAGGCGGGGTACGACGTCATCAGCGCCGCCGACGGCGACGCGGGGCTGAAAATGGCGCGCGAAGTCAAGCCCGACCTGGTGATCCTCGATGTCATCATGAAGACGGTGCTCGACGGCTTGCACATGAGCCGCCAAATGGCCGACGACCCCGTCCAGCGGCAGACGCCCATCCTGATGGTGACCTCCATCGCCAACAGCGATTACGCCGCGCTCTTTCCGACGGACGAGTACATCCACATTGACGATTTCGTCTCCAAGCCCATCGCGCCCGACGACCTGCTGCGGCGCGTGGGGGCGTTGCTGAAATAGGGGCCAGGGGTCGGAGATCGAAAAACAGAACACGGAATACACGGAAAGGACGGAACACACGGAAAGTCATGGCGGTTGAACCGATACGGATAGTCTTCCGTGTATTCCGTGTTGCAGTTCCCGACCCCTGACCTCTGATCCCCGATCCCTAGCCGGTGGAGGCTGCCATGACCGACAAGATCAAAGCGGGGGGCATTATTCATCACCACAAGCTGTGGCTGGTGGGGGTGATGGCCGCGCCCGACCGGCCCGGCCTGGCCGCAGCGATCTTTCGCGCGCTGGGCCAGGCGGGCCTCAACGCGCAGTTTATCGTGCAGAGCATTGACCTCAACCACGACTCGCACGTCCAATTCTGCGTGGCCGAGGAGGACGGCGACCGCGCCATGGCGGCGCTGGGGCCAGTGGCCGAGGCGGTGGGCGCCAAAAAGGTGACGTGCGGGGGGCCGGCGGCCATGCTTGCGGTGTTCGGGCCTGATTTCCGCGAGCGGCCCGGCATCGCGGGGTTGGCCTTCGAGGCGCTGGCCCAGGCGAACGTCAATATCCTGGCCATCAGCACCTCCATCAGCACCGTTACCTGCGTCATCGCGGAAAGCGACGCCGCCCGCGGCATTGAGGCGCTGCGCGGCGTGTTCGATCTGCCGTGAGAAGGTAAAAACCGCAGAGACGCAGAGAACACAGAGTTTGACAAGATTTACTGCGGGCAGCGGCATAGCGCCTCGCGCGGCGGCGCCCACAAGGGGCGCAACTACCGAGCGGTGTAGTAAAACCCTGTAAATCTTGGTAATCCTATCCAATTCCTCTGCGCTCTCTGCTTCTCTGCGGTAGAAGGAGCGACGTGACCGAGATTTGGCGGATTCCGGTGGATCGTGAATTGTGCGACCGCGTGCGCTGGTTGATCGCCGTGCGTTGGGTGATCCTCACCGTGGCGACGGTCATGGCGCTGGCGGCCAACCATTGGCTGGGCGGCGTATTGCCTGCCGGGGCGCTGTGGTGGACGCTGGTTGGCATCGCGGTCTATAACCTGGCGTTTTGGCTCATTGCCACACGGCTGACGGCCCCCGATCTGCCTCACGATAGCCACGTGATCCTGCTCCACGCCCAGGTCATCGCCGACCTGTTGGCGCTGACGATGTTGCTGCACTTTTCCGGCGGGCTAGAGAACCCCTTCTCGGCCTATTACGTGCTGGTGGTGATGGTGGGCAGCATCCTCACCACCAAGGGCTGGGCCTACACCTATGCGGGAATAGCGACCTTGCTGTGGGTGGGGCTGCTCTTGGCCGAGGCGTGGGGGATCATCCCCCATTACAATCTGGCGGGGTTCCGGCTGGCGGTGCGCCACAAAGAGGCCGCGCATATCCTGGCCGAGTCGTTCGTGTTGGCCACCGCCAACCTGGGCGCGGCGTACCTCTCGGCGAGCATCATAGACCGGCTGCGCGAGGGCGAGCGCCAGCTCTACATCGCCAATTCATCGTGCGAACTGCGCGCTGGGGAGCTGGCCGAGCTGAACCGCCAGCTTCAGGAGGCCAACGCCTCGTGCGAGCTGCGCGCCGGCGAATTGGCCGACCTGAACCGGCAACTGCAAGAGGCGCATCTTTCCTGCGAGTTGCGCGCCGGCGAGCTGGCCGAACTCAACCAGCGCCTGCGCGATTACGACCGCCAGCGCGGCATGTTCCTCCGCCTGGTGACGCACGAGCTGCGCGCGCCGGTGGCCGCCATCCAGAGCTATCTGCGGCTGATCTTGGATGGCTATGTGCCCGCCGAGCGCACCGCCGAGATCATCGGCAAGGCCGAGCAACGCGCCCGCGACCAACTCGACCTGATCTCGGACCTGCTCGACCTGGCCCGCGCCCAAGAGCCGCGCCAAGAATGCGTCGTACCGGTGGACCTGGCCGCCTCGCTGCGCGACGTGGTGGATATGATGCAGGCGCGCATCAACGATAAAAAGCTCGAGTTGACGCTGCACCTGGACGCCGCCGCGCCGCCCGTGGCCGCCACGCCCGAGCACATCAAGCAGGTGTGGACCAACTTGGTCTCCAACGCCGTCAAATACACCCCCGACGGCGGCGCCGTAACGATCACCTTGGAAGCGCGCGGCGAGATGGTCTATGGCGCGGTGCGCGATACGGGCATCGGCATCAGCCCCGAGGATCAAAAGCACATTTTCGAGAACTTTTTCCGCACCGAGCAGGCCAAGGCGATGGCGCAGCACAGCACCGGGTTGGGGCTGAGCATCGTCAAGGGGATCGTGGAGCGCTACGGCGGCCACGTCGGGCTGGAATCGCAAGTGGGCGTGGGGAGCGTGTTCTATTTCGAGCTGCCCAGGGCGGAGGAAGGGGCGAGCGCGCCGGAGGCGACCACATAGGGCCGCCTCGCCCTGCGTGGTCGCCCAAGCCCTTGCCGCTACCACGCGACCAATTCCGCCTCGTTCCGTTCGGCGTCATAGATCGCGACGCTGTGCACGCCAAAGCGGCCCATCACCTCGCCCGGGTTGACCAGCAACGTGCGGCCCATCCAGGTAATCTCGCGCTGGTGGTTGTGGCCGTTGCACACCAGGTCGTATTGTTGCCCCGCCGCCAGCGCCTTGCCCAAGTGCGGATAGTGCGTCAGCGCGATGCTGCGCCCGCCCAGGGTCAGCTCGGCGAACTCGCCGTGCAGGGTAATGTTGCCGGCCTTGTCGGCCTGCCGCACGATCAGCAGGCGGTCGCCGTCATTGTTGCCCCACACCACATGCACCGGCCCAGCGAACCCCTGCCCCAGCGCGATGACAACGAACGGCGAGCACATATCGCCCAGCACGAACAGGGCGTCGCACCCGGCGACCCGCTTGAGCGCCTCATCCAGCGCCCAGATGTTATCGTGAATATCGGACATGACCGCGAATTTCATCGTTCACCTCCTGGTTGAAGCCGCAGAGGGCGCAGAGATACGGGGTGGGGCGCGCTCAACACCCCAGAACGCGCACAAGGCGCTAGGCTACTGTAGTTGCGCCCCTTGTGGGCGCCGGGG